>JBJTUI010000357.1:0-2745 GCA_046080625.1 Elainella sp.
AATAACGTTGTGTCTGCTTGATTCATCATCACAAGAGAACAAGAATGCAAGAAACCACCTGGACTAATCCCACTCGTCATCATCAGAATCTCTGGCAGGTGATTCGCAGCTATTGGCAGCTCACGAAACCGAGAATTATCATTCTGCTGCTGGTGACTACGGCAGGCAGTATGTGGATCGCAGCCCAAGGAGAAGTCGATCCGTTCCTGCTGCTGATCACTCTGCTGAGCGGTGCCCTGGCGGCGGCTTCGGCCAATACAATCAACTGTCTCTACGACCGCGACATCGACTACGACATGGAGCGCACCCGGCATCGCCCCCTGCCCTCTGGTCGGATTCAGCCCAGAGATGCCCTGATCTTTGCGATTGCCCTGGCTGGGATTTCGTTTACGCTGCTGACGGTTTTTGCTAACCTGCTCAGCGCCTTGCTGGCCATGTCGGGAATCGTCACCTATGTCCTGGTCTACACCCACTGGCTAAAGCGCCACAGCACCCAAAACATCGTGATTGGTGGAGCCGCAGGCGCGATTCCCCCTCTGGTGGGCTGGGCCGCCGTCACGGGTGAACTGAGCTGGGTCGCCTGGCTGTATTTCCTGATTATTTTTCTCTGGACGCCGCCCCACTTCTGGGCCTTGGCCATGATGATCCAGACCGACTACGCCAAAGTTGGTGTGCCAATGCTACCGGTGATTGAAGGCGACGAATCCACCGCCAAGCAGATCTGGCTCTACACGCTGCTGCTGATTCCCACTACCCTGTTGCTGGTCTATCCCATGCATACCCTGGGTCTAGTCTACGCGGCGATTGCCGTTGCTCTGGGTGCTGTGTTCGTCATCAAAGCTTGGGCTTTGCTCAAGGCCCCGTCCAATCAACAGCTGGCTCGCTCTCTGTTCAAATACTCGATTCTCTACATGATGCTGCTTTCGGCGGGGATGGCTGTCGATAGCCTGCCTATCACCCACCAGGTAATGGCCGCTCTGACCGATAATTTGACAGTTGTCCTGAGCTATCTGCCCATGGCCTAGTTCAACCTGGGTTCACCCCATTTTTGCGAATTGAGGCTTACTCTAAATTCGAATGCCGCGAGCAGCATAACCCTCGCGGCATTTTTGATGTTCTGGCCTGGCAAGCTTTTGGATCTGGCCAGAACTGAAACTGAACGGCGCTTTATACGGCGCTATTCGATATCGATCGAAGTGGGGCGGGAACCGGGCGTGGAGTTGGGCTCGCTGGGAATCCCGACCTTGCGGTAGGTCGCATAAATTCGGTCGCGCCAGGACCAGACCAAATCATAGGCCGGATTATCTGCCAACCCAGGTGCGCCCAAGCCCTTCAGAGCTTCGGGCAGGTTTAGGTAGCCGCCCGTCGGAAACTTGACATACATAGTAGTGCCCGCCACGGCAAAATCGGCCAGGGTAGGTTCTTCGCCCACCAGGTAGGAGCTGTCCTGCAACAGGCCGGTCAGGGCTTCAAAATTTTGCTGCATCGCCTGCTGGGCCGCTTTGACGGCATCGGGGCCAAACCCAGCGCCAATTCCCAGCACGTCTAGCGCTTCACGCGGCACCGACTCTACCAGATTGCGCAAAAAGTCGGGCGTCGAACTGGGCAGCAGGGCTTTGCGGAAAGCCGGATTCTGGCTAAAGGCTCCGATCATCACCTTGCGGGCGTTTAGGCCAATCGACTCGTCGGCCCATTCTTCGATCAGCCAGCAGAGGGCGCGCTGTTTGGGGTCGGTAGGTAAAATGGGACGCTCGGGGTAGCGCTGCTCTAGATACTTGGCAATGGCGGTAGAGTCGGCAATTACTTCGCTGCCGTCCTTGAGCACTGGCACCTGGCGCTGGCCCGACAGCCGGTAGAGGTCGAGTTGGCCGATGCCCGGCGTCACTTCAATCTTGCGGTAGGGCAGCCCCTTGTAGTCGAGAATCAGCCTCACCTTTTCGCAGTAGTGGGATAGCTCAAACTGGTATAGCTCTAACATCCGCTTTCCTCAAAATCATCAATCACGGGTTGTGCCCATTCCAAGGTACAGCAGATCGCCTAGAGCCGCAGCCTGCGAGGAGACAGAGGCCAAGTCAATCCTGCGCTGTCGATTGCTGCTGATTCTAGGATTTGCCAATAGCGTCCACCCCAAGGCATAGATCTGCTCCAGGATCGATCAGAACTTCAGGCCCAACTCGGCGGATCTCATAAGTATCTTCTAATGTAAAGTGGGGAACCCGGCTTTTATCAAAACGTCATAGGGCGAAAAGTAAGTTCACACTTGCTTTAAATTTAGCCAGGAGAAAAACTCTCATGACTTCATTGAACAGCCTGACTTTCGTTAAACGCGCTGCTGGTCTGATCGGTGTATTGGCAGCTAGCGCAGCAGCTGCACTACCCGTTGCTGCCCAGATGAAGCCACAGACTGAGTCCCGTCCTGCACCTTTGACCCCACCCGGTGCATCTACTCAACCCACAACGCCCGAATTGACTGCTCCCAGTGTGACGCCCGTCCCCGGAACTACCATCCCTGGAACTACCATCCCCGGAACTACCGCTCCCGGAGCCACTTCCCCCGAAACAGCACCCACGACCCCGAGTGTTCGGCCAACCGTTCCCAATGCTGCAACGCCTGCAAATCCTGCCACCACGCCTGAAGCCGCAGCGCCCGCGCCTGCACCCAACGTAGCAGCAACCTCCGGCAACATTGTCGATATTGCCTCGGCGAGTGAGTCCTTCAAAACCCTGGTGGCGGCCCTGAATGAA
>JBJTUI010000358.1:0-7450 GCA_046080625.1 Elainella sp.
TTGCCAACCGATCCGAGCTACCCCTTCTCCCAGCCCCTCTCCTACGTCTATAAGGGACCCAATCCCAGCCCGGCAGTGCAGGCATTTCTGGCCACGGCGGGCGCAGCGGTTCAGGCTCCAGCAGCCCCAGCCAGCCCCAATCCAGCAGCTCCGGCAGCCCCAGAAGCAGCGGCCCCAGGTGTAGCAGCCCCAGGTGCGGCAGGCATTCCGGTTCCGGGCGCAGCCCCAGGAGCCCCAGCGGCCCCAGGAGCAGGTGCAGCCAGTCCCAATGCGGCAGCCCCAGCAGCTCCAGAAGCCCCGAGTCCGGGTGCGGCCAGCCCCAATGCAGCAGCCCCAGGAGCCCCAGGAACCGCGAGTCCGGGTGCGGCCAGCCCGAATGCTAGCCCGGCTGCCGGTACGGCCAACCCTGCCGACCCGAATGCTGTGGCCCAGGCTCCGGCGCTTGATGCTACTGGGCGCGGCGGCGTTCCGGGCTGGTTGTGGCTACTGTCGATTCCGCTGTTGGGTGGGCTGATCTTTGCCCTGCTCAGGGGATTGGGCAGTTCGGAAGAGGAGTCCGTCGATGGTCCCGTAGCAGCAGCCTCAGCCGGAGCTGTCTCGACCGCCGCACTGGCCGCTGACCGGGCAGGTGACAATAGCCGAATTATCCTCACCCCACGCGGACCGGACTCGGCCTATGCCTATTGGGAAGTGCCCGAATCCCACAAGCAGCGGATTCGCAAAGAAGAGGGTGGCCAAAAGCTGGCCATGCGGCTCTATGATGTCACAGGTCTAGAGTTTGACCGGCATCCAGCCCACAGCATCGAAGAGTTTGAGGTCGATGAAACCGATCAGGATCTGCATATTCCGATTCCCCAAACCGACCGGGATTATCTGGTGGAGCTAGGCTATGTCACCTATCAGGGCCGCTGGGTGAAGCTGGCCCAGTCCGATTCGGTGCATATTGGGGTCGACGGTACGCCAAGCGCGCCCCAAACAGCCACAGCAGCCACGCCGACTCTGCCTACCCTGCCCGGTCTGCCTACCTTCGGCACTCGCGGCCCCGACCTGAACGAATCGCTGCGCACGGGCGGCGTCTCGTTAATTGATCCCAATGCGGGTAGCGCCAGCGCCTTTGCTGAACCCAGCACCGATTGGCGAGAGCCGGAATTGCCACCTGCGCCCGATGTAACGCCAGCCAGCGATGCCTTTGAGACGGCCAGTCAGACTGCCAGCGAGACAGCGCCCTCAACCTCCCGATTCCCAACCAGTTTCGCCGAAATTCCAGGCGTGGCTGGAGCGGCAGCGGCGGGAGGAGCGGCCCTGGGAGCCATCGGCAGTGCCTTTGGCGGTAATCGAGCTGAGACGGCTGACAGCCCTGCTGAACCTCCAACCCGCAGGGTGAAGCGCAGCCAGATTGTGTTAACGCCCCGTAACTCTCAGGAAGCCTACGCCTTCTGGGAAGTGCTGGAGCACCACAAGGAAATTGCCAAACAGCACGGCGGCCAAAACTTTATTCTGCGGATCTGTGATGTCACCGGAATCGACGTGGAACAGCAGGCTCCCCACAGCATCCAGCAGTTTAACTGCGAGGAAACCGACCAGGACCGGCATGTGACGGTGCCCGATATCGGTGAATATGTGGCAGAGATTGGCTACCTGGCGAAGAACGGTCGCTGGTTGAGAATTGCCCGTTCTGCTCCTGTGCGAATTCCGCCCATGGAAGGGCCTGATCTCTATTAGGCTAGGACAACATTAGGGCTAGAACACCTGGCACAGACACCTGAGATCAGAACAAACACAAACCAAAAGAGGCAGCTTCTCTAGTAGAGGCTGCCTCTCTGTTGACCAGTCTAGGGAGAGGGGTGGAACCCCCAAACTCCCCTTGTTCTGACTGAGTTCTAACTGTTTTAATCGACGCCTTCTGACGCCTCAACTGCTATCAGCCAAATTAGCGCGCTGGATTCAGGAAACGCCCGGTGAACTTCATCACATCACCCAGATCCACGTCCTGATCCTGGTCGCTATCCAAAAACGACTTCAGCAGCGGATTACTGGTCAGCGGATTGGCGGCAGCACCGGCCCCCTTATTCGACCCCATGTTCAGGAACTGCATCACGACTGGGATCAGGGCAGGCAGCATCGTTTGCAAGGTGCCCGCATTAACGCCCGTCTTTTGTGTCAACCCCTGGATCAGCTGGGGGGTAATCAGAGAAGCTAGGCCACCCAGACCGCCCGCGCCTCCTCCAAACTGTCCACCTCCGAGCTGTCCGCCGCCCAGTTGACCGGCTAGCTGACTCGTCGCCAGTTGACCCATCAAACTTCCCAAGCCACCGGTGCTGGCCTGCTGCTGCAAGGCGGGCCGCAGAGCACCGCCAAGGCCCGAAATCACACTCTGCATGGCCGAGGGCTCAACACCGTGTTGATTTCCCAGCTGTTGGACCATGTTAGCCATGGAGCTGAGCTGATCAACACTTGCATTCTGGTTGGGATTATTGACAGCGCTCAATACATCAAAAAACAGTCCCATGTGTTTAACCTCTGCAACTAAACAGTAAAGATGCTTGAAGGAGAACTGCGCTACCACGGGTAATTGAATGGATAACGCTTGTGTTTAGTATCTCTGATTCCAGCGCTTCGGTTCGTTAAATCTTCTTTGAGACTA
This sequence comes from Elainella sp., assembly GCA_046080625.1. Lineage (GTDB taxonomy): Bacteria > Cyanobacteriota > Cyanobacteriia > Elainellales > Elainellaceae > Elainella. Next base: position 2,645 of record JBJTUI010000358.1, read on the forward strand.
TATTGACGCTATGCTGATGGGATTGCAGCGTTGATGGCTCAACTGGCTGAAACGGTGGATTCCTGCTCTAGGGCGCTTTCCGATTGAGGCACCATTTGAATGGGCTCCAGGCTGTAGCCGACGACCGGAATCCCTTGGCAGAAGAAGCCTTGCTTGGAGCGAATTTCAAAAGCGGGTTCACTGCCGCGCTGCCACTCGGGTTCAGTCACGATCTTGAAACCATGCTCAGCGGCAATCAGCTGAACGGGGGTTTGGCGGGTGCGGGAGACAAGCAGGTGGGTGGGTTGAAACATGGTCGTAACCTCTGATGTTGGGATGAAGGGTGATAAATGAACGTTGCGGTTGCCGGTGGGTGATCAGGCGCAATCAGCAAAACGCCACTGTCAGCAACACTTTGCCCAGAATTTACGGAGAGTAACCTCGCAAACCCACGGAATTTCATTTGCCCTGCCAACAGGTCAGTTCTGTAGATCTAGGGACTGCTCACAAGTCTGTTGAGATCTGTTGAGAAGGGGTTTGCTGACCCGCAGCTGAGCTAGACCCGCGGCTGAGCTAGACAAGATGAGCCAGACGAAATGCACTGAAACAGAGCCGCCTGAAACCCTTCTGTCTGGATGGTGCTGCAACGGGCACAGCCAGCAGCAACGTTAGCCTTAGCGCTTCCCCGAGATTAGCAAATCTATTTTGTGGCCCCTAGATAGGGAAACCGAATCTCAATAGCGCAGTTTCCGCCCAGACTAGAACCGGGTCCGAGTGACCATAGCCAAATCACCGACCTGACCATACGGAAATCCCTGCCTAATTGTCTGCCTAGACGGGGTTCACATTCCGTTACGATGAGGAGGCTAGAAAATCGATAGGCTAACAGAAAAGAAGCTTTGAGATAAAGCTTTGAGGTAGAGCCTTGCTGCAAAATCGGGTTTGGAGGTGAAACCCATGAATGGCAATTTGCGAATTGGGTCCCTGTTCGGTATCCCGTTTTATGTAAATTTTTCCTGGTTTTTGATTTTGGCGCTGATCACCTGGGATTACGGCCAGCAGTTCAGTGCATTTCCAGGGTTGGGGGCAGCCGCTTGGGTTTTGGGCCTAGGCACGGCGCTGCTGCTGTTTGCCTCGGTGTTAGCCCACGAATTGGGCCACAGCTTGGTGGCGATGCGTCAGGGCATCCCGGTCAACTCGATCACGCTGTTTATCTTTGGGGGGCTGGCCAGCCTGGGGGAAGAGTCGAAAACCCCAGCTGATGCCTTTTGGGTGGCAATTGCTGGCCCTCTAGTCAGCCTGATGCTGTTTGGCCTGCTGAGCGCGGTCAATTTGTTTGTGGGGCTTTCTGGGCCACTGGCGGCAATTGTCAGCCTGATCGCGGGCCTGAACCTGGCGTTGGCTCTGTTTAACCTGCTGCCCGGTTTACCCCTGGATGGCGGCAACGTCCTCAAGGCGATTGTCTGGAAGATTACGGGTAAGCCCTATCGCGGCATTGCCTTCGCCAGTCGGGCCGGGCAGGTGTTGGGCTGGACGGGAATCGGCCTCGGTATTTTAGGCGAGCTGGGGATCAGCCCGGTTGGCAATATCTGGACTCTGCTGATCGGCTGGTTCCTGCTGCAAAACGCCGGACGCTATGCCCAGGCGGCTTCGGTGCAGGAGCAAATGAGCGGACTCACAGCAGCCGACGCTACGGTTGCCAATAGCCCGATTGTCCGGGCCGACCTATCGTTGCGGGAGTTTGCCAACCAGCATATCATTGGTAACCCGGTGAAATGGAAGAAGTATTTTGTGGTGAACGAACAGGGAGAATGGATCGGGGAAATCAATGTCGAGGCCATGAACGCCATCCCGACAAACGACTGGTGGAACGTTGCGGTGCGCGAGCTGATGCAGCCTAAGAAACCAGCCGAAACCGTTCCGGCCAGCCAGCCCCTGCTGGAAGTCGTGACTTTGCTGGAACAGAAGCGGCTGAATGAACTGGTCGTCCTGCAAGATAATCTACAGGGCAATCTACAGGGCAACGGGGCTCTGGTCGGCCTGCTCGACCGCAGTTCAATCGCCGAATTACTTCAGCGGCGGGCCGAGGCCAAAACAGCCGAGACGACTGAGACACCGGCCCCTGAGCCCCTGCCCTAGCCGGGTTGCGGTTCGGGTTGAGAGGATGCTGGAAATCCTGCGGGCCAGCAATTTCAGGCTGGCTGCCCCCGCTTAATTCTTTCCCGGAGTATGATTGGGGGTAAATGTGTCGTGAGCTGCTGCTTCTGTGAATCTGCCATCCACCTCTGCGTTAGATCTGAATCAACTGTTTCCGTTTGAGCTAGATGGGTTCCAGCGGCAGGCGATCGAGGCCCTGAATGCGGGTCAGTCGGTTGTCGTCTGTGCGCCCACGGGCTCGGGTAAAACGCTGATCGGGGAATATGCGATTCATCGGGCTCTGGCGCGGGGCAAGCGCGTGTTCTACACCACGCCGCTCAAGGCGCTGTCTAACCAGAAGCTGCGCGATTTTCGCGACCAGTTTGGGGCCGATCGGGTGGGGCTGCTGACGGGCGACCTGTCCTTGCAGCGGGAAGCTCCGATTCTGGTGATGACGACGGAAATTTTCCGCAACATGCTCTACGGAACGCCGATTGGCCAAGTGGGTACTTCGCTGGTGGATGTCGAGGCCGTGGTGCTGGACGAATGCCACTACATGAACGACCGCCAGCGCGGCACCGTTTGGGAAGAGTCGATTATCTATTGCCCGCCCGCCGTGCAGCTCGTTGCCCTTTCCGCCACGATTGCTAACAGCGACCAGCTGACGGACTGGATCGGCGAAGTGCATGGCCCCACCCAGCTGATCTACTCAGACTTCCGGCCCGTGCCGCTTGACTTTCACTTCTGCAACCCCAAGGGGCTGTTTCCGCTGCTCCATACCGACGGCAAATCGGTCAACCCTCGCCTGAAGCCTAAGGGAGGCCGCCAGCGCGGTCGTCAGGAAACCCCCAGTCTGGCCTACGCGGTCAGCCAGCTCCAGCAGCGCGATATGCTGCCTGCGATCTACTTCATCTTCAGTCGGCGCGGCTGTGACAAAGCCGTCTTCGATTTGGCCGAGGCCTCGCTGGTCAACGCTAGGGAAGCCGCAGCCCTGAAACAGCAGATCGATAGCTTCCTGGCCCGCAGCCCCGAGGCCGGACGTACCGGCCATATCGAAGCCCTCTACCGGGGTATCGCCGCCCACCATGCGGGTGTGCTGCCTGCCTGGAAGGGCCTGATCGAGGAGCTGTTTCAGCAGGGCCTGATCAAAATTGTGTTCGCGACCGAAACCCTGGCCGCCGGGATCAACATGCCTGCCCGCACCACGGTGATTTCCAGCCTCTCGAAGCGCACTGACCAGGGCCACCGGCTGCTCACCGCCTCCGAGTTTCTGCAAATGGCCGGACGGGCTGGACGGCGCGGCATGGACGAGCGGGGCCATGTGGTGACGGTGCAAACCCGGTTTGAGGGCGTCTCGGAGGCGGTGTATCTGGCCACGGCTAAGGCCGACCCGCTGGTCAGCCAGTTTACCCCCAGCTATGGTATGGTGCTGAACCTGCTGCAAACCCACAGCCTGGAGGAAGCCCAGGATCTGATCGAGCGCAGCTTCGGCCACTACCTTTCCACCCTGCACCTCCGCCCCCAGCAGCAGGCGATTGTCGATCTGACTGCCGAAATTGAGCACCAGCGCTACCAGCTCGCGGCCATTAACCCGGAGCTGGTTGCGGGCTACGAAAAGCTGAACGAGCGGCTCAAGGAAGAGCGCCGTTTGCTGAAAATCTTGCAGCAGCAGGCCCACGAGGTTGAAGCCCACCATTTGGCCTCGGCTTTGGCGTTCGCGGTGGCCGGTACGGTGCTGAGCCTCAAGGGGAAAAATGTGCCGGTTTCGGAGCCGCTGTCCGCTACGCTGGTGATGAAAACCCACGGCTCGGGCCAGTTTCCCTATCTGATCTGTCTGGGTAAGGATAACCGCTGGTATGTCGTCACCGTGGCTGACGTGACGGGGCTGCACGCCGAATATCCCCGGCTGGCCCAGGTGGATCAACTAGCTCCGCCTAACGATCTGGGTGCTAAACCCGGCTCGGTCCGCAAGGGCGATCAGACCAGTGAACTAGTGGCCCGGATGATTCCCAACGTCGCCGCCGAGCTGCATGCTCCAGAAGTCCAGGATCAGCAGGGCCGCGTTGCGGCAGTTGAAGCCCAGCTCAAGGAACACCCGCTGCACCAGCTGGGCGACCCGGCCTACATCATGAAGCGCCAGAAGAAAATCGACCGGATGCAGGACGAGCTAGAAAACCGCCAGGAAAAGCTCCAGCAGTATAGCCAGCGCTATTGGCAGGAGTTTCTCAGCCTGATGGAAATCCTGGAGGCGTTTGGCTGCCTGGAGAACAATAAACCCACGCCCCTGGGCCAAGTGGCTGCCGCGATTCGGGGCGACAACGAGCTGTGGCTGGGCCTCTCCCTGGCCTCGGGCGAACTGGACAGCCTCGACCCCCACCATCTGGCCGCTGCCTGCGCTGCCCTCGTCACCGAAGTTTCCCGGCCCGACAACTGGACGAGCTACGACCCGGCCAGCGAAATCGAACAGGCGTTGGGCGGTCTGCGCAGCATTCGCCGCGAGCTGTTCAAACTCCAGCGCCGCTACCAGGTGGCTCTGCCGATCTGGCTGGAAACCGACTGGATGGGCTTGGTCGAGCAGTGGGCCTTAGAAACCGACTGGCAGGAGCTCTGTAGTCACACCAGCCTGGACGAAGGCGACGTGGTGCGCATCCTCCGCCGCACCGTAGACTTTCTCTCCCAGGTGCCCCATGT
>JBJTUI010000359.1:0-2956 GCA_046080625.1 Elainella sp.
AACGGGTTATTAGTGCTATTCTGGCTTTCAAACTATATCGTTTTCTAGGTTCGGAGCAGTGAGTCTTACCTCAGCTCAGCGCCTCATCTCTGAGTGACCTCGCTTCAGCTCCCCTCACCGCCGCTTTATTAATATAGCGAAGCTAAGAAGATTGTGTCAACACTTTTTCCTGGGATTTTTTTGAGGCGGCTTAAATGCTCTCTACGTGGGGTTTACAGGCTTAAAAGGAGATTAGGGCCATTGTGCCGAACTTGAAAATGGCAGTTGGCTTTTTGCCTTGAAAGGGTTTGCAAGGGGTTTGCCGATTACTGAGCTAGTAATTCAAGGCTCAGCAGGTCAAACAACCCGATTCTGACGAATGCACTCGGCGTACCAGCGAGCGCTAGCCTTGGGAATCCGCTGCTGGGTTGGATAGTCTATATAGGTGATGCCAAAACGGCGGTCGTAGCCCCAGGCCCATTCGAAGTTGTCGAGCAGGCTCCAGACGAAGTAGCCCTTGAGCGGATAGCCCTCGGTGACGGCTCGATGGGCCGAGCGCAGGTATTGCTGGAGAAACAGAATCCGGTCGGTGTCAATGACTTCACCAGATGCCGTCAGTTCGTCCTGAGCGGCACAGCCGTTTTCAGTGATGTAGATGGGCAAGTCGGGGCGGTTTAGAGTTTCACTGAGGTGTCGGATGCCCCAATAGGTCGAGTCAGGCGCAAAGAACAGCCAGGGCATGTGCAGTTTGGGATAGCTTTTGGGAAAGTCGAGGAACTCGAAGCCAGGGGCATTGTCGGCGGCGCGAACATAAATTCCGAAATAGTTGTTGAAACCGAAGGCATCCAGAGGCTGATGGATGATCTCTAAATCGCTATCTTTTATATGAGGCGCATCCGGGCCGAGTTGCTCCAGCAGGGCAGGGCTGTATTGACCAGTTAGGGCTGGTTCCACAGTGCCGCCGTTGGTGCTGTGCAGGTGGAAGGCGGTTTGGGCAGCAGTGATGTGCTCAGGCGTTTCGGCGATGGGGATGGTCGGCACAAAATTATCGACCAGTGCGATTGAGCAGGGCACCGGAGAAGCAGTCCGCAGAGCTTGGCAGGCCATGCCGTGGGCCAAAAGGGCGTGGTGCGAAGTTTGCCAGACTTCCTGTAGGGAGTTGACCACAGTTCCGGGAGCGTGGGGCGGCACCTGACCGACGCCATAACCAATGTGGGTAAAGCAGTAGATCTCGTTGATTGTCATCCAATGCTGAATCCGGTCGCCCAGTTCGCGGGCCACCACGGTAGCGTAGTCAGCAAAGTCGTTCGCGATTTCCCGACTGCGCCAGGAACCATAGAGATCTTCGAGGGCCTGGGGACTGTCCCAGTGGAACAGGGTGGCATGGGGTGTAATGTTGTGGGTCAGCAGACAATCGACTAATCTTTTATAGAAGTCGATTCCGGACTGATTCACCTGATCCCGACCGTCGGGCAAGATGCGCGACCAGGAGAGGCTGAAGCGGTAGTGCCGGATGCCTAGTTCGGCCATCAGTTTAATATCGGACTCGTAGCGGTGGTAATGGTCGCAGGCAATCGCTCCAGTGTCGCCGTTGAGGGTGCGTCCGGGTTGGGCACTGAAGGTGTCCCAAACGCTGGGCTTACGGCCATTGGCAGTGACGGCACCTTCGATCTGGTAGGCGGCGGTAGCGGCTCCCCAGGCAAAATCGGCGGGAAAAGAATAGCTCATGGGTCTGTGAGGATAGTTCTGTGTATCTTGGTTCTTCCAGACTGTAGCAACGATGGCCTACCAGACCTGCCTCCCATTTGCGACCTTCAAGATATTTAACCTCCTGGCTCAAGTGCTGCTCGACGTAGAATCTGCTGACAAACGATCCAGAAGTAGAAGCTCACTGTTGTTGCGCTCAGGAGTTTAGGGACACCTTCCAGAAAATTGGTGAGATTCTGGTCAGACAGGCGGAGGGAATCGATTACGATGCCTACCAGCAAAATGCCTAGCCCGATCAGCAGGATTGGATAGGGCGTTGCTTGGATTTGTTTGCGAAAGCTGATGAGATAGAACATCGCGATTCCAGCATAGACAGCAATCACAACGGGTTTGTCGATGCCGACTGTGCCCAGATGAATGTGAATCCGATAGATTTCGTTGAGCAGGAAGCCGCCGGTCAGCAGGGTAGAACCCAGCAGAAAGCGGTGGGTAGGAGAATCGGCATCCTTGAGTAATTGATAGGTAAACCAGCAGACTACGGGCGGCAGGGCGCAAAGAATTTGAAACAGGTGAGTTAACGAACCGATGCTGATGTGGGAGTAGCTTTCTGGGTGCAGAAAAATCGTTGCGGCAGGCAAGTCTGCGGCTATGGCCCATCCTGCGACAGCTACAACTATCAGGAGCACTAAACCGTTAACCCACAGCAGCGTTTGGTATGCAGATCTAGAACAAAGCATAGTAGAGGATAACCAGCGAATACTATGCCCGTGATAACACAGCCAATTTTGAGACTCGGCCCGTTGGATCACGCGATTGGGCGCTGGAATTCAGAACTGCGGACAAGTCATCAACCCCAAAAGAACCTGTTTTGACGAAACATGAAAAATCGTCCGGCTGAAGAGCCGGATTCATCGCATCCAGGCTAGAGTTGGGATGGACAAGCTGAACTCTATTGAACCACGGTGCTGCTTTTGGGAATCTAGAATGGGGAACAGGGGTTCACGACCCATCTGCGCACGCTGTAGTTTGAACTGTAATCAAGTCAACGAAACAGGAAGACTGATCTATGAGCGCCTACGAACTTGAGCTTGAGTCTGAAACCGGCAATCCGGCTGGGACCAGCGTCACTATGAACTATGTAGAAGTGATTGAAACCGTCATTTCTAGCTTGCAGCAGGACCAGAGCGCAATGGTCAGCCATACGGACAGTGCCTACCTGTGGAAGTTCAAGTATGGCAGTGTGGAAGTGTTTGTCCAGCTGCCCGGCACC
>JBJTUI010000360.1:0-2738 GCA_046080625.1 Elainella sp.
CTACAACCTCTGGCGTCCGGTGCTGGGCATCCGTGAGGCCGATCCGGGCTGGGGTGAAGCGATCAAAGATATTCTGCAACCGGGCGGCGATGGCAACCCGGAAACCGAGGGCGACCCCTACTGGCTGCCCCTGGGTGCCCCCAAAACCAATGAGCCGGGTCAGAAAAACTTCACCCCCGGTTTTCCGGCCTACCCCTCTGGCCATGCTACCTTCGGGGCTGCTGCGCTAGACATGGTGCGCCTGTTTTACAACAGCGACACGATTGGCTTTAGCTTTGTCTCGGATGAGCTCAACGGCGAAAGTATGGATGTAGACGGCTCAGTCCGCACCTACCACCGCCGCTCGTTTAGCCGCCTCTCGGACGCGATTGACGAGAATGGCCGCAGCCGCGTCTATCTGGGTGTGCATTGGCAGTTCGATGCGGACGCAGGCATTGTGTCGGGTAAGAAAATCGCGGACTATCTCTACAGCAATTTCTTGAATTAGGCTGCGATATTTTAAGTACGTCAACCAAATAAGACCAAAGATAGTTTAGGGGATGCAGGCGACAAGCCCCATACCTCCACTACTTTACAGATAATCTATGTTGACCTACTTATAAGGATACGATTAGGCAATAGATGGGATAGACCGAGGTCTATCCCATTTTCTATAGACAGAAATTTTAACCAGATAATTTTAACCGCCTAGGGCTTGCTTTAATCCCGCTTCCTTGAACCCAACGGCAACGGCCTCGCCGCTTTGGACAAACAGGGGCCGTTTCAGCAGCATGGCGTCTTGGCTGTAGGCCCGAATCCAGTCGGCCTCTGACCAGCCTTCCTTCTCGGGGCCAATTGCGCGGTAGGACTGGCCCGAGGTGTTGCGCAACGGTTTAAAGCCCAAAGTCTGCACCCAGGACTGGATCTGGCTCTGGGTAGGCGGATGGTCTTTGGTGTTGATGAACTCGTAGGCAATGCCGTTAGCATCCAGCCAGTGCAGGGCTTTTTTGCAGGTGCCGCAGGTGGTAATTCCGTAAACCTGAAGGGTCATATGTTTCAACGTCATTTCAATGCAGCTTCAACGCGACTCTAACGCAACAACTCTAGCAGCCTGCCGGTTCAGTTGTTCTATCGGACAGGCCGAGTGCCAGAAAACTGGGCGGCTGTCCCTTCGGCAGCGAGCTTTGCTCTAGGATATATGAAGAGAATGTAACATACCTACCCATGACCACCGCCACCCGCTCCGCTCGTTCTGCCTTTGTCAGCCAGTGTGACTACCGTCCGCCCTGGGCGCTGCAAAACGGGCTGGCCATGACCCTCTACACGGCCCTGCGCATGAGCCGGATCTGGCAGCGCTACACGGTCGAACCGGAGCCTCCCTACCAGCCCCAGATTTTTACCGGCGCAGACCAGGTGCCGATTTTTGGTCGCTGGGTGGCTCCAGCCCAGGCCAAAGGCACGATCATTGCCACCTACGGGATCACGGGCGATCTGGACAACCAGTGGTTTTTGCAAATTCTGGGCCGCAAAGCCTATGCCCGGAACTACGCGGTGGTGGTGTTTGACTGGCGGGCTCACGGCAAAACGGCAGAGCTATCGCCGGTTCTGACCTCAGATGGCCTGTATGAGGGCGAAGATTTTGTTCGAATCGCGGCTCAGGCCAAGGCGCTGGGCTGTCCGCCGCCCTACTGGTTCACGGGCTATTCGCTGGGGGGGCAGCTCGCCCTCTGGGGCATCAAGATGGCGCAATCGGTAGGCGAATGGGGTGCGGATCTGGGTCTGAACGAGGCGGAACTGGGCGGCGGGGCGGCGATCTGCCCCAGCGTTGAGTCAGAGCGGTCGCTGAGCTATCTGGGCAAAAGCCGCATTGGGCGATCGCTGGATGGGGCGATTACGAAGCAGCTCCGGATTCTGGCCGACAAGATTGCCCAAGTCCACCCCAAGGCAATTGACCCGGAGGCGCTGAGCCGGGTGCATAATATCTGGACGTTTGACGAGGAGCTAGTGATCGGCAGGCTGGGCTTCCAAACCGTCGGTGACTACTACCGGGCCAGCAGCCCGCTCTATCAGCTGCCCGACTTCCGCAAACCGACGCTGATTCTCTATGCTGCTGACGACCCGATGTTTGACCCGTCGCTGGTGCCTGACCTTCAGGCTGCCTGTGCCGCCAATCCGGCGATTGATCTGGTAATCACGAAACAGGGAGGCCATGTTGGCTATCTCAGCAGCCGCGCCTGTCAGCGCCAGCACCAGGACAGCGACCCCTGGTGGGCCTGGAACCGTTTTCTGGACTGGATTGATCAACAGAGGACTGATTGAACGATCTCCTGCTGCTTGTCAAATTTGTGGGTACAGTCCTGCTAGCAGCGCTTCGACAAAGACCGATGCGATCGTGCCATCTCGATCCAGCTCTGGATTGAAGATGGTAATGTTCATGCCGATCACTTGAGGTGACGCCATCAGTAGCTGTAATAGTTCAGTGGCCTGACGGAAAGCGGTTGGCAGCTGTTCTACCCCAGAAGGAAACAGCCCCAAAATCGAGGGCGCTTCCAGGATTGAGAAATTAGTTGGTTGAGTCATGAGAATTCTCCTGACGAATTCGAGCAATTCCCGCAACCGCAGCCACCACAATCGCGATCCCCAATCCTTGCAGCAGCGTCAGCCGTTCACCCAAAAACACATAGGCACCGCCTACTCCAAACACTGGAATCAGCGAGAGAAACTGGGCTGCGATACTCAAGGGCAGGGTTTGAACAGCC
>JBJTUI010000361.1:0-18483 GCA_046080625.1 Elainella sp.
ATGATCGCCTGATGCTGACCGCAGCAGGGTTGTGGAACTTCTATCTCGAAGTTGCCCTCGACGCTGCCTAAGTGAGACCAGAAACGGGAAAGTAGTCTGCACCTTGCTTTCAACCATTCTTATTTGGCAACAAGTCTACTGTCTTGTGACTGACTGTCTTGTGACTGTCTTATGACCGTCTTGCCAGGGCCAGTTGGCCTTGCCAGGGCCGAAGATAGTTAATACAATTGTACTACTACGCATCTTTACTCTTCACCAGCCATTTCACCCAACCATGACAGCCTGGAATTCTCGCCACAACGCTTCACCAAATGCCCTTTACCGCCATGGCGATGTGCTGATTCGCCAAATTGCCAGCCTGCCAGCAGGCGTCCAGCGCCGCAGTGGCGCAACCCTGGCCCACGGTGAAGCAACTGGCCATCGGCATCAGATGCAGCCTGCCCAGGCCGTGCAGCTCTGGGAGCGGAATGGCGAACTGTTTCTGGAGGTAATCGGGGCCAGCGCTTCCCTAGTTCATGAGGAACACCGCACCATCGAACTTCCCCGAGGCCTTTACCGGGTCTGGAAACAGCGGGAATATCGCCCCGAGGCTTATATCGAGGTCGAGGACTGATGCGCAAGATTTTATTCAACGGACGGGTGCCCAGTCGGCCCGTTGGGCAGAGCCGTCCGATCGAGCAGCGCTTCGAACAGCGTTCAGCCAGCCAGGAGCCGGTCACGCCCGAGCAGGGCCGCCGGATGATTCTGGCCAATCGCGGTTGGGAAGGGATGCGGGTCGCGGGCCATCTGGATCTGAGCGGAGCCGCCCAGTTGGACAGGCTGCCCGAACAGCTGACCTGCGAAAGTCTGGACATCAGCGACTGTGTTAATCTCAAGACCTTGCCCCGAGGGCTGCATGTCACCCGCTGGATCGAGCTAGCGGGCAGCGGCATTAACCAACTGCCTGCGGGCCATGGGTTTGTTCTGCACTGGCGCGGTGTGCGGGTCGAGGATCGGATCGCCTTTGCCGAGTCGGTTACCGGTCAGGAGATTCTGGAAACCGAGAACGTCGAGCTGCGCCGGATTCTGATCGAGCGCTTGGGCTACGATGCCTTTTTGCAGCAGGTGGGGGGGCGGGTGCGCCACCGCGACCAGGATGCCGGGGGAGAACGCCAGCTGATCTACGTGCCGTTCGAGGACGACGAACCGCTGGTGCTCTTGAAGGTGATCTGTCCTTCCACGGGCCATCTCCACGTTTTGCGCGTCCCGCCCTACATGCGCACCTGTCATCAGGCCGCCGCCTGGATTGCTGGGTTCTCCAATCCAGATGACTACCAGCCCTTAATTGAGGGCTAATAAGTAGGTGGGCTTAATTAAATGGCCTACCGAAATTCCGGGGTATGCCCTTTGGGCAGGCGATGCCTTTCTTGGATGCAGGCTATACGACTACGCTCAACCCTCTTCCACCGAGTATTTGAGCATTGAGCGTAGTCGAAATGCGTCTTTAAACTTAATCGCTGCTGTTAAACCAGACTCTTGGCCTGCACCAGCTGACACAGCTGGCTGTATCCCTGCTGAATTTGCTGCCACAGGGCGAGCAGAGCGGTTGGATCAACCTCCGGTCTGGCCGCTGGTTCCAGCTCCAGCAAATTGCAGCAGTGGTCTTCTAGCTGGGCCGCCGGATTGGCAATCCCAACCGCACCCACGTTCAGACTGGCTCCCTTGATATAGTGAGCTTTCTCGTTGATCTGGACTAGATCTGGCTGCGTAATCTCTGGCTGGGCGATGCTCAGCTTCAGCGCCTCAATGTAGGGCGGTAGGGTTTCCAGCAGCATTTGCAGCAGCTCTTGCTCGAAGGCTGAATTGTGGCTGCTGAGACGATGCAGGTAATTCCAATCGAGCAGCAGTGGCCCAGCTGAGCCATCCCATGGGTCAGATTGGCTCGGGGGCTCGCACCCCGATGCAGTTAGGTCCGCCTCGGATAGGAGGGTGGTGCAAGACGGTTGAGCCGCTGAACCGCGAATCCAGAATTTCAGCTTGGCCGCCAATTCGCCCAGGCGGAGCGGTTTGCTCAAATAGTCATTCATGCCTGCATCCAGACAGCGCTGCCGATCGCGGGGCAGGGCGTTGGCCGTGAGGGCAATAATCGGCGTTTGCTGGGCTGGCCCCGCCTGTCTGCGAATGGCTCGGGCGGTTGTGTAGCCGTCCATCAGCGGCATCTGGCAGTCCATCAAAATCAAATCGTAGGCAGTCGTTTCCACCAGTTGCAGAACTTCCTGACCGTTATTGGCCACATCGACTTGATAGCCCAACAGACTGAGCTGATTTAGTGCCACCTTCTGGTTCACCGGGTTGTCTTCGGCCAGCAGCACCCGCAGAGGCACAAAGTCGGCCTGAGTAGACGGAGAATTGGAGGATAAAGAAATAGCTGCGCCCACTTCGGGCCCCAGATTCGCCTCTGCCTGACCTCGCCTTTGGGTCATCGGTTCTTGAACTAGGGGCGGAAGCTGCAGCAGGCTGCTATAGAGGCGCTCCCGGTGGATCGGTTTGGTCAGAAAATCAGCGAAACCCTGAGTTCCGAGCTGATGGATCTGGCCGATTTGCGTCGGTTCTACCAGTCCAATCAGGGGGATGGCCTGTGCCGCCAGATGGTTGTGTAGCGTTGGCCAGTCCTGCTCGGAGAGGAGCTGTAGATCGAGGAGAACGGCGCCATAGAACCCGGCAGAGGGCGCAGCCCGCAGATGTGCCAGTCCGGTAGCCAGATCTGGAGCCTCAGCCACCGCCAGCCTGGTGCAGCCCAGACGAACTGCGGCCCTGACCGCCCAGTTGGGGGCAATCACCAGCAGATGTCTCAGCTTTACCAACTCCAGTTCGGGGCCTGGCAGAACAGCCAATTCGGCAGAGCAGTCGAGCTGGGGTTGCAGGGGCACCGTGAACCAAAAAGTTGAGCCCTGCCCAACCTGACTTTCCAGACCCAGCTGGCCGCCCATTCGGTCAATCAGCTCTTTACAGATGGCTAGCCCCAGGCCCGTGCCGCCGTATTTGCGCGTTGTGGAGGCATCGACCTGGGTAAACGGCTGGAACAATCCCGCCTGCTGTTCCGGGGCAATTCCAATCCCCTTGTCCACAACAGCAAACTTGAGGGTTGCCGGAGTGTCTGGAGTATCTGGAGCGGCTGGCGAGCCTACCAGAGACACATGCAGTACCACCTCGCCCTGGGCCGTGAACTTGAGCGCGTTGCCGATCAGGTTAGTGAGAATCTGCCGCAGGCGCGTCACATCACCCCGTAGTAAACGCGGCACTTCCGGTTCAATCAGCATCACCAGCTCTAAGCCCTTGGCATAGGCGGTGGCCGCCAGCAGATCGAGCAGGTCTTCTAGGCAGGTTCCCAGGTCAAAGTCCAGCTCCTCTAGCTCGACCTCACCCGCCTCGAGCTTAGAGAAATCCAGGACGTCGTTGATCAGGCTGAGCAACTGGTCGCTGCTGGAACGCAGGGTCGTGACAAAATCGCGCTGCCGGGGGTCGAGCTGGGTATGCGACAACAGATCCGCCATGCCGATCAGGGCATTCAGGGGCGTGCGGATCTCGTGGCTCATGGTGGCCAGAAAGTCACTCTTGAGCTGGGCCGCCTGTTCGGCCACCTTGCGCGAGGCGACTGCGGCTTCGCGGGCCTGCTGCAGCTCCAGATTTTGTTGGGTCAACTGGTGCCGCTGCTGGGTTTCCTGGTCCAGCAGGTTGGCCTGGGCGATGGCAATTCCGACCTGGTTGGCCAACTCACAGAGCAGCGAGATTTCAGGCTGCTGCCACTGGCGCGGCCCATCACACTGGTGGGCAATCAGCAGTCCCCAGAGCTGGTCGTTGATCAAAATCGGCACGACTAGATTGGCCCGCACCTGAAACTGGCTCAACAGCTCGAGATGGCAAGGCGTCAGGCTGGCTTGGTAAATATCGGTCAGGGTCAGGACCTGCCCCTGGCGGTAGTCTTGCCAGCGCCCCTCCTGGAAGCAGGTATCTTCAAACTGGAAGCCCAGCGTGGAAGACCACCGAGATCCAACGGCCTCAACCTCAACTTGACCTGCCCAGTCGGGCCGGAAGCGGTAGATCAACACCCGGTCGGTTTGCAAAAATTCCCGCACCTCGGCCACGGTGGTGGTCAGGATTTCCTGCAGATCTAGAGATTGGCGAATCCGCAGCGCCATGGCTGACAGGATCTGGGCCCGAGCGTGCTGCTGCTGCACGTCCAGTTCGGCCTGTTTCCGCTCCATAAATTGACCGATCTGCCGGCCAATTGCGGTAAGCAGTTCCAGCAGGTCGGGGTCGGTTGGGTGATTGTCTGTGCTACAGAGCGTGATCACCCCCAGGTGGCGGTCTCTGCCCCAGATTGGGAAGCCGATTGCCTGTTGAAATTCTGGCTGTTGAGTATCCAGCTTGGCGGGTCCGATCGCGGCTGCCTGTCGCCACACCTGCTCGGCCAGAGCGGCAGTTCGGTCCTGATAAACTAATCGCGTGGATAGATCAGCCGCCAGCAGAGATGGGGGCCAGTTTGCTCCCAAACAGAGCAAGGGGGCGGAGTCGGCTTCTGGGATTTGACTCGCAGCAGTCTGCCAGAACTGGCCTGCCTCCCAGCCCAGCTTTTGACAGAGCGTTTCCAGCAGAATCGGCATGGCTTCCGTCAGGCTGGCAGATTGGGCCAGCAGGCTAGCCACCGCATATTGGGCGCTGCGTCGGTTTTCGGCTCGCCGCTGCTCCGTAATATCCCGGCCTGTGCCAATCACGTAGGCAATTGTGCCGTCGGCATCCTGGAGTCCGGTGGCCGACCAGCTGATCCAGCGATGTTCCCCACTGCGAGAACGCCAGCGGTTTTCGAAGTTGCCCCGAAACCGTCCCTGCAAAATATCCTGAAAGGCCGTTTGCACAGGTTCGATGTCTTCAGGCAGCAGCAGCACATCCCAGACGCAGCGATTGCGAACTTCGTCGGCGGTGTAGCCCGACACCTTCTGGCAGACGGGGTTAAACCGGACAATGCGGCCCTGGAGATCCAGCACAATTACCAGGGTATCTACCGTATCGATCACTGCCGTTGAAAAATCGCGCTCCTGTTCCAGAAATGCTTCCGTGCGCTTGCGCTCCTGGATTTCGCGAGAAATGGCATGGAAGAGCGCACCAAAAATCAGCAGGTAGCCCACTGTGGTCAGGATGAAGGTTTGCTGCAAGCGACCAGCCGCCTGCTGGAGGGTAGCCGAACGGGCAATCAAGCCTTGGCGGGCCGTAGTTTCGATCTGGCTGATCAGGTTGCGGATCGTGTAGGCCAAATCGCTGTGGCTGACCAGCATTCGATCGATCGCCGTCTTGGCTGCTTCCGGGCTCTGCTGACGCAGGGCGATGATCTGCTCGATTTCGGCAAACTTGCGGTCAATCAACTGGTCAATCTGCTGCAGCTGCTCGGTTGACCAGAGTGCCTGCATCTGGTTCTGAATGCTTGTCAGCTCCAAACGAGCGCAGGTGAGGGCTTTCCGGTAGGGGTCTAGCGCCTGCTCCCGGCCCGTGATCACATAGCGGTTCTGGGCAATTTCGGCAGACTGGATGCAGAAGTCCAGCTGGTCCAGGTTATGCAGCACTTCGTAGTGCTGGCTCTGCCAGCGAGAGGACTGAATATAGTCGGTGAGGCTGCGGTAGGAGATCAGGCCCGTGGTGATCAGCAGAGCCGAAGCGGTTCCCAGGCCCGCCGCAATCATTTTGAGAAACCGGCGCTGCTTGGGCCGGGCTGGCTTGCGCAGAATTGCCACCCGCTCCAGGGCGGTGAGGCTGCGCCGCAGCTCAATTTGGCGGATTGCCTGACGAGCCAGGGTTTTGAGGGCCTCGATCTGCTCGGTGGTCAGCTGGCGCGGCACATGGTCGATTACACAGAGAGTGCCCAGCGGCATCCCGTCTGACAGGATCAGCGGCACACCCGCATAGAACCGGACAAACGGGGCTCCCGTTGTCAGGGGATTATCGGCAAACCGCTGATCGGCCAGGGCATCGGGGACAATCAGCACCTCCTGTTGCAGGATGGCGTGGGCGCAGAAGGCGAGATTGCGCGGCGTTTCGGTAGCAGGTAGGCCAACTCTGGCCTTAAACCACTGGCGCTCGGCGTCAATCAGGCTGACCAGGGCAATCGGCGTCTGGCAGATCTGGGCCGCCAGCTGCACAATGTCGTCAAAGGCGGGTTCGGGCTCGGTGTCGAGCAGGCTGCAGGATTGCAGCGAGGCGAGGCGCTGGGTCTCGTTGGGGGGAAGCGGAGCAGAGGGCATGGCGGAGTTCTACCCGTAATCGGTGCGGGTTGGGCAGGCAAGTTGGGCAGGCAAGTTGGGCAAAACGCTGCGCCATCTGGGATTAACCCTGGGCCGAAACCTGTAATTCAGTACAACTCAGGTTGACCCCGGCAGCAATTTTGAGTATTCCCAGACCAACTCGAACCGCAACGCTGGGTCGTCCAACTATGGGTTTTTGTTTGCTGTATTAGGGCTGGGCTGCCAGAAATGCTTCTAGCTCAGCTCGGGTCGGCAGCGAGGGTTGGGCTCCCGCCTTAGTGACAGACAGGGCCGCTACCGCCGCCGCCTGGTGGCAAGCCTGCTGCAACGATAGACCCGCCGCCAGTCCGGCAGCTAGACCGCCGTTAAAGGCATCGCCCGCCGCCACCGTATCGACAGCCTTGACCGGAAACACCGGAATCTCAAAGGTTGCTTCGGGCGAAACACAAAACGCCCCCCGTCTGCCCAATTTGGTGATCACAGTTCCAACGCCCCGCTGCTGTAGCACCTCAGCCGCCCGCTGGGCCGAGGCCAGATCTGTGACTGGAAAACCAACCAGCTGCCCCGTTTCGACCTGGTTGGGGGTGGTGATGTCAATCAAAGGATAAAGCTCGGCGGGCAGCTCGGTCTGGGCCGGGGCCGGATCGAGAATCACCGTAGCGCCAGCCTGTTTGGCCGTCCGGGCCGCCGCCACCACCGCAGGCAGCGGGACTTCGAGCTGGAGCAGCAGGATGGTTGGCCCCGTCTGGGTAGATGGGTCAGCCAGCAAACTCTGCAAGCGCTCCACGTCGGCGGCTCCCACCTGCCCATTGGCTCCCGGCACGATAATGATCGTGTTTTCGCTGCTGTCATCTACTGCAATCACAGCCACGCCGGAATGGACCGTAGCATCGGTGAGCAGGGCATCACAGCCAACGCCGCTGGCAACCAGACCCGCCCGCAGCGCCTCGCCAAACTGATCGCCCCCCACCCGGCCTACCATCTGGGTGGCAATGCCCAGACGCGCCGCAGCCACCGCCTGATTGGCCCCCTTACCGCCCGGAACCCTGTCAAAGCTGTGCCCAATCAGGGTTTCCCCAGGGACAGGCAGACGCGGCGCACGGGCCACCAGATCCAGATTGACGCTGCCGAAAACGATCACACCCATGGCTGTCTGCTGCCTAATTAGCTAAGCGATTAATAGATAGTAGAGTAATCAGCCGCTGGGTTTGATTCAACCCAAGATGGAATGAGCAGAGTGCGGTGGGCTTGCCCTCTATGGGGGGCGTAGACCCCAGACCCTGCTCCCCGAATCTTTTGGGCCATCTACTTAGCAGGCGGATTCGGCAGGGGCGATGCTGCCCAAGTCTTCTCAGGAAGTTCTCAGACAAACCTGCCTGAAATATATTAGCCTTTAGGATGGTAGTCTTTGTTCCGGGGCAAACCTGTGCTAAAACCTGTGCTGGCAACGCTAACTGACGACTTTAAAATCATTTTTGAACGCGATCCAGCCGCTCGCAACTGGATGGAAGTCCTGTTTTGTTACCCCGGTTTACAGGCACTGCTGCTACATCGCCTGGCCCACGGACTGCACCAACTGCGGCTGCCCTTCGTGCCGCGTTTAATTTCCCATCTGGCCCGCTTCCTCACCGGCATTGAGATCCACCCCGGCGCAACGATTGGCCGGGGCCTGTTTATTGACCACGGTATGGGCGTGGTGATCGGCGAAACGGCGATTGTCGGCAACTATGCCCTGATTTACCAAGGCGTGACCCTGGGCGGCACCGGCAAAGAGAGCGGCAAGCGACATCCCACCCTGGGCGACAACGTGGTGGTGGGGGCGGGGGCCAAGGTGCTCGGCAACATTCAGCTGGGCGACAACGTTCGGATTGGAGCCGGGTCGGTGGTGCTGCGAGATGTGCCGTCCGACTGCACGGTTGTCGGGGTGCCGGGCCGGATTGTCTACCGGGCTGGAGAGCGGGTTGGCCCGCTGGATCACGCCCAGCTGCCCGACTCGGAAGCCCAGGTGATTCGCGCCCTGCTCGACCGAATTGAAACCCTAGAACAGCAGATGCAGGCGCTTCAGGGAACCGTGCCTCCTGTGGCAGAAACGCCCGTGCTGTCGAGCTGCCGGATTGACGATCGGTTGATCGAAGAGTTTTTGAACGGGGCTGGTATCTAGCCGGGGTTAGAACGTAGGCCGCCTGGGGTTCTATGAATTGAACCCATTTCGCAAAACCGGCATGACTCTATCCGTACCCCTGTCCCTGGTTGAAAAGCGCTCCAGGGAACGCCAAGTTGCGCTCACTGTTCTGTATCTTCTGTTTTTGTTTCAGGGCGTGGGGGCAATCGTCGTGGTGTTGGCCACCGGCATCCCCTGGCTGATTGTGCTGGGCGGCGGTCTTTGTCTGGCCGAGATCGCTTTCTGTTTCTACCTGCTCAAGATGAACCGCGACCCGGAGCTGCTGTTGACTGCTACGGGTTTCAGCGAGCGCACCGAAATCGACACCCGCCAGTTTAATTGGTCGGATGTGGAAGAGTTTGCCATCTACAGCTTCAAGCCTCCCCAGCATCTCCGGGTGACTCGGGTTGGGCTGAGGTTCTCGGATGCGTTCCGCCAGAGTCCGGCCTTCAAGCGCGTCCGCACCGCCGCCCGAGCCGAGCGCCGCCTCACGGGCTACGACTGGCACCTGTCCAACTTCTATGGCAGAACGCCGGACAAGCTAGCCGATCTGCTCAACCGCTACCGCCAGAATTATGTACCCTAGCGCTCTGTCCCCCTGCTATTCTGCGCCCAGCAAACTGGCCAGCAGTGCCTTCTGGGCATGCAGCCGATTTTCGGCCTCGTCCCAAACGCGAGACTGGCGGCCTTCCAGCACCGCTTCGGTAATTTCTTCGCCCCGGTGGGCCGGTAAACAGTGCAGCACGATCGCCTCCGGGTCGGCCAGGCCCAGCAGCAGGTCGTTGATCTGGTAGGGCTGAAACACCGGCGTGCGGCTTTCGGCTTCGGCTTCCTGACCCATGCTGGCCCAAACGTCGGTATAGAGTACCTGGGCTCCCTTAGCGGCCAGCTCCGGATCTTGGGTGATCAGCACCTGCGACTGGTCGGCAGCAATCGCCCGCGCCTTTTCGACAATCGCCGCATCGGGTTCAAATCCCGGTGGAGCCGCGATCCGCACATGCATCCCGACCAGGGCACAGCCCAGCAGCAGCGAATTGGCCATGTTGTTGCCGTCGCCCACGTAGGTCAGGGTCAGCCCCTGGAGTTGGCCAAATTCTTCCTGCACCGTCTGGAGGTCGGCCAACACCTGACAGGGGTGCTCCAGATCCGTCAGGGCGTTGATCACCGGAATTTTGGCGAAGTGGGCAAAGGTTTCTAGCTCCTGCTGCTCAAAGGTGCGAATCGCCAGCACGTCGAGATAGCGATCCAGCACGCGGGCCGTGTCCACCGTTGGTTCACCGCGCCCTACCTGGGTAACGCTAGCGTTCAGATCCAGCACCTGTCCGCCCAGATGGCACATCGCCACCGAAAAGCTGACGCGAGTCCGGGTGGAAGCTTTGCTAAACACCAGCCCCAGCACCTTGTTTTGACAGCGGGGGCTGAGCTTTCCCGACTTCAAATCTGAAGCAAACTGGAGCAGCTCATGCAGCTCGGCAGCAGTCAAGTCTGCCATGCTGAGCAAGTCTCGGCCCTTCAATGATGCTACGCTCATGCTGAATTGGAGAAGTAGAACAACCGTGTCCTAAAACCCTACCAGATCTGGGATTGCTGCTGGCGTTCGCCCATAGCAATTTGCAGAAATTTGCAACTTGCAGAAGTTTTCCTGGAGCGCCTTTCCTGGAGCCTATTTCCTGGAGAACCGGTCAGGGCTAGCGCTGGCGTTTAGGACGACGATATTGGTGGCGTTCTGACCGGCTTCGCTCGTATTCCACTAGCCTGCCGTAATATTCGTGCTTGTCGAGGTCGAGCGACAGAAACACATGGCTGCGCGGATTGCCAAAACCCTTGCGGGTAAAGAACTTGACGGCGGCCTCGTTAGCCGGGTCGGTGTCCATCATCAGCGAACTGGCCCCTTCTTCGATCATCCGCTCAACGATTTTGTCCACCAGTTTGTCGGCAATGCCGCGCCGCTGAAAGTCGGGGCTGACCCCCAGCCAGATGATGTAGCCGTAGGTCCAGGTGGGTTTGTCGATCATCGTGCCCAGGACAAACCCCGCTACCTGGTTATCACATTCGGCCACCAGGCAATATTCCGGGTCGGTGTTGTAGAGGCCAATCACCTCCCACTCTTCCCAGGTGCGGTAGAGCGAGGGATAGCGGTCGCTGGTAAACAGGCGTTCGCCCAGGTGATAGACCGGCGACAGGTCGTCAATGCCCATTTCCCGGATCTCGAAGTCAGGCAGAAGGGGTGCTGTTTCTTCCGGAGACAGGGGGTCGGCAGCAGGCTGCGGCAGCTGGAGTTCTGAGGATTCGGTCATAGTCTTGCACTGAAGGACAAAGATCACTCCCACAGTCTACGACGGGGGGCACCGTTGAGGCGGGCGTGGGTGTCGCGCAGCAGGGTGGGAATGTCGAGCTGTTCTGGGCAGCGGGGCAAACAGTCGCCACAGTCGGTACAGCGGTTGGCCTTTCGGCCAGGAAACCAGTGGCCCGCGTTCTCAAACATCCGATAGCGGTATTGCCCAAACGAAGTCATGTCATAGGCCACAGCCAGGTTGCGCAATCGCAGCACTTCCGGGATCTGAATCTGCTCCGGACAGGGCAGGCATTCATAGCACTGGCTGCATCGCTCAGTCCCTAAACTCTGCTGAAGCTGGGCCTGCAGCCGCTCTAGCGCGTTCTGCTCCAGTGCGGTCAGGGGGGCAGTATCGTCCAGTCCTACCAGAATATCCAGCTCCTGGGGGATCGCTGCCCCGACGCTGAGGGTGGTAATTCGCGGGTCGCTGAGCAGAAACCGATAGGTGAGGGCCAAAGGCGTGAAGGGCTGGCAGAGCTGCGCTAGGGCAGCAGAGGGACTGTGGAGCAGACCGCCCTTATCAGCGGGCGAAATGATGAAAATCCCCATATCCTTAGAAGCCGCCAGCTCGACGGCCCTGCGGTTGCGCTGGTTGAAATAGTAGTAGTGCAGATTGACAAACCCAAACTGGTCGGTCTGGATCGCCCGCAGAATAATTTCTAATGGCGCATGGGTCGAGAAGCCAAGATGCTTGACCAGCCCCTGATCGACCGCTCGCCGCAGGGCGGCCATACAGCCCTGGCTGTCTTCAATCCAGGCCAGATGCTCCCAGGTGTTGAGTCCGTGAATCGCCAAACAGTCAACAGCATCCAGGCCCAGTCGCGTGAGGGACTGCTCCAAGGCACGGGCCATATCGTCGGCGCTGGCGGTGGGGGACAGCTTGGTGGTGACGTAGGGCAACTTCAGCCCGGACTGGCGAACCAGGTTCAGCACCTTACCCAGGTAGAGTTCGCTGTTGCCGTAGCCGCTAGCCGTTTCGATATGGTTGATGCCAAGCTCAAGGGCACGCTGCACGGTCTGGACTGCGGTTTCCTCGGCGCTCAGATAGCGCATGGTGCCGAGCGAAAATACCGACAGCGGCAGGTTGGTTTGGCCAAACCGGCGGTATTGCATGGCTGATTTGGAGGGGGTGGGGAGGTGGGGAGGTGAGGGGGTTAGCTTTTAGCTTTCGTCCCGTTTGCTAAACCGGCCTCCCTGTTTGAAGTCATCGGGGTTGAGGGTGGCCAGGAAATCGCGGAAGGCTTTGCGTTCGGCTTCATCGGCGTCGCGGTCTACGGGCATTGAGGCATCGGCCACGACTTCTTCCATGACCCAGATCGGGCTCTTGGTGCGCAGGGCAATCGCAATCGCATCGCTGGGCCGGGAGTCAATTTCTTTTTTCACTTCACCCTGGCGCACCTGCAAAATCGCATAGAAGGTATTGTCTTGCAGGGAATGAATCACGATTCGCTCTAGTACCATGTTCCACTCTTCCATCAGGTTCACCAGCAGATCGTGGGTGAGCGGGCGGGGTGGGATCTGGTTTTCTAATACGCTGATAATCGCCCTGGCCTGATCTTGACCAATGTAGATCGGCAGTTGGCGGCGCTCGGAGGCATCTCGAAGCAGCACAATGGGGTGGCGAGACACTGCATCCAAGGCAATTCCAGCGACTTTCATTTCAATCATGGTTAAGCCCTAGAAACTGTGAGAGTGAGTGAAGCAATGGGATGAAGCAATGGGCCAAATCAGGTAGCTCAATCAGCAGGCCGGAGGAATGAGTGAATTGTAATTGATTGCCACCGATTTACCGATATAGCGTAGCATCTAGCGCCTTTGAGCCAGCTAAACGTACTCTATATTTTCATCATCTTATTTGCGAAATAGGCTGGAAGAAACGTAAAGCTTTTTAACTGCCTGCTTAAACCTGCTTAAAATAGTCAGCTTGCTTAAAAACAGTCAGTAAATTGTCAGAAATCTGAGCTGCCAGCGAACTGCCGGTGGGCTGCCAGTAAGCTGACGCTGGCCCAGCGGCGCTAGGCGAGCTAGGCTAGGCGGGCTAGACAGATCGGCTATGGCTGAGCTAGGCAGATTGGCCCCAGCCTACGTAGGGCAGATTGGTTGCCGTCTGGCGAATCTGTTCGGCTTGGGCCACGAGCTGACCACAGGCGTCCCAGGTGCCGCTGAGAAACATGTTGCGCGGCCCTTCGGCCATCTCCACCCGCAGGCTAGACTCGCCGAACCGCACTGTCAGGGATTGCAGGTCGAGGGTGAGCGGGGTCTGGGGATGGGCCGCCGCCCAGCTCTGGAGCTGCTGCACTGTTTCGGGGCTGGCCGTCAGGCAGGGAATCCCCATCGCCACACAGTTGCCAAAGAAAATCTCGGCAAAACTTTCCCCGACTAGTGCCTTGATGCCCCACTTGGCGATGGCCTGGGGCGCGTGCTCGCGAGAAGAGCCGCAGCCAAAGTTGCGGTTGACCAGCAGAATTTCGGCTCCCTGGTATTGGGGCTGGTCAAACGGATGCTGGCCGTTGAGCTGGCTGCGGTCGTCGGCAAACACCTGGGCTCCTAACCCATCAAAGGTGACGCAGCGCAAGAAGCGGGCCGGGATGATTCGGTCGGTATCAATGTCGTTGCCAATCAGGGGAACGGCGCGACCGGTAACGGTTTGAACCTGGCTCATAACAACTCCTGATAGATAAAAAACTAGATTTCTGGACAAAGGGGGTTAAAAAGGCTGGAAGGTAGTTTATCGAAAGAGCCTACTCAGACCTAGAGCGGGCCTGCTGATTCGCGGCCAGCATGTTGCAAAACAGCGCCCCGTGCTCCTTGGCATCATCCAGGGCGACATGGGTATGGGGCAAGTCGGGGTCAAACCACTGGCTGGGCATCTGGCGCTTGGTGCTGTCCCGGTAGGGCGTTTGCAACATCGCCATCGCGTAGGTTTTGATATCCAGACCGCCGTGGGAAAAGGGGCTTTCGCCCGTAAACCGAATCAGATACCAGTAGACAAACATGAAGTCGAAGGTGGCGGGGTAGGCGACGAACACGGGCTTACCCGGCAAAGCCTTCAGCCAGTCTACATAACGCCGCATTGCCTGTTCGGGCGGCTCTAGATCAATATGGCAGGCGGCCCAGGCTTCCGGCTGAGTCTGCCACCAGCGCATGGTGTCCGGGTGAGTGGTGGCTCCGGGCAGGGTTTCCAGATTGGCCGCAAAGGTCGCCACCAGGGTTTTGTCGGGTCGATAGGCGGCTGAGCCGAAGCTGAGCATGGAATAGAGGCCGGGAATGGGGCCATCGGCTTCAATATCGGTGCTGACGTAGATTTCGGTGGCCATAGGGGATTAGCTTAACGGGGGCAGGAGAGCCTCTGCCAGGATTTGACTGCGCGCCGGTTTTTCAAGCTGGCCCGAGGCGACTGCCAGCACCAGCTCGTAGGCCTGCTGATCCGACAGGTTCAGGGCGTAGCCGTTCAGCCGCAGGAAGGTGTCCATCACCGCAAAGGCCGTGCGTTTGTTGCCGTCGATAAACGGGTGGTTGAGGGCGAGATGGTAGAGATAGGCTGCGGCCTGCTCCGGCAGGGTGGGGTGGAGATATTCGCCGCCAAACGTCGCCTCCGGCTGAGCCAGCGCCGATTCCAGCAGCCCCTGATCGCGAATGCCAGGGCTGCCGCCAAAGCTGGCGATTTGGTCGAGATGCAGCTCTAACACCAGCTCTAGAGCTAGAAATTTAGGAGTTGGCAAGGCGACGATAAACCTCCGCACGTTCTTGCTTGGAGGCTAGATAGGCTGCCCAAGCTTCACTTTGTTGAACCGAATTAGAATTCTCTTGAGTTGATGGTTCAGAGCTCGCTTGAAGCACTTGAATGAACTCCAGCACTTCTAGCCACCTCGCTTCCGGCAGCTTCTCCAGCTCCTGTAAAATTTGTTCCTTGGTCAAGGTGTCCTGGCTCATAGGGTTCCAGTGTCCTCCGTAGGCAAATAGCTGTAGGTAAATAGCGCAGGCAAATGACTGTAGGTAAACGCAGGCAGGTAAACGCAGGCGATTGCCCCACTTTCCTAATAGCATGGCGCAACCCCAGAGAGCACATCTAGAGCAGCGTGCGAACATCCGTGACTTGGCCCGTTACGGCAGCCGCAGCCACCATCGCCGGACTCATCAGCAGCGTCCGCCCCGAGGCCGAGCCCTGACGGCCCTTGAAGTTGCGGTTAGAAGAGGAAGCGCTGATCTGGCGGCCCTGAAGTTTATCGGGGTTCATGGCCAGACACATAGAACAGCCCGCCTCGCGCCACTCGAAGCCGGCCGCCTCAAAAACCTTGTCCAGCCCTTCGGCTTCGGCCTGCTGTTTCACCCGCTCGGAACCCGGCACCACAAAGGCTTTGATGCCCTCGGCCACGTGGCGACCCTTGGCAACTTTAGCGGCTTCCCGCAGGTCGCTGATCCGTCCGTTCGTGCAGCTGCCGATAAAGCAGACATCAATTTTGGTGCCCTGGATCGGCGTACCGGGAGCCAAATCCATATAGCGATAGGCTTCGGCGGCCAGTTCCCGGTCTGCTGCCGACAGGGATTCGGGGGTAGGAACGGCTTCGCTGACGCTAATTCCCTGGCCGGGCGTAATTCCCCAGGTGACGGTGGGGCCAATTTCGGTAGCGTCAAACTGCACCACGTCGTCATACTCGGCATCCGGGTTGCTGCGCAGGCTGATCCACCAGGCCACGGCCTGATCCCAGGCTTCGCCCCTGGGAGCAAAGTCCCGATCCTTCAGGTAATCAAACGTCACCGAATCGGGGTTGACATAGCCACAGCGGGCTCCGCCCTCAATCGCCATGTTGCAGACGGTCATCCGCTCTTCCATGCTCATCTGCTCAAACGTCGTGCCCGCAAACTCGTAGGCATAACCGACGCCGCCCGTGACGCCCAGCTTGCGAATGATATGCAGCACCACGTCTTTGGCATAGACGCCGGGAGCCAGCTGGCCGTTCACCTCAATTTTGCGCACCTTCAGCTTCGAGAGGGCCAGGGTCTGGGAGGCCAGCACGTCACGCACCTGACTGGTGCCAATCCCGAAGGCAATCGCCCCAAACGCCCCGTGGGTCGAGGTGTGGCTGTCGCCGCAGGCAATCGTCATGCCGGGCTGGGTCAGCCCCTGCTCGGGGGCAATCACATGCACCACGCCCTGGCTGCCCGAACCAATGTCGTAGAAGCGGATGCCGTTGGCCTGGGTGTTCTGCTCGATCGCCTGCATCATCTCTTCGGCCATGTCGTCGGCAAAGGGACGGGCCTGATTGTCGGTCGGGACGATGTGATCCACCGTGGCCACCGTGCGCTCCGGGAACATCACCTTCAGCCCGCGCTCGCGCAGCATGGCAAAGGCCTGGGGACTGGTGACTTCGTGGATCAGATGCAGCCCAATAAACAGCTGGGTCTGGCCCGAGGGCAGCGTTCCAACCGTATGCATATCCCAAACTTTGTCAAACAAGGTGCCTTTGCTCATAGCCGATCGCAGTGGGGTTGAGGGGTTAATAGGGGTTGTGGGTTGATAGAGAGATGAGTTGGGCCGATTTGGCAGCGTTCAACAACTTGCAGCGTTCAAAACTTGAAAAGCCGACTTCCAATTTTAGCGAAAACAGCAGAGGGCGATTCACCGGAAGGCTTCACCGACGGTAGGCCACAACCCGAAACCGGCGATAGTCGGCAACCCAGTGCGCTGCCTGGGGGTTCCAGCAGCAGGGCCGGAGCTGGGTCTGCACCGAGGCAATCACCTGCCGCTGTTGGTCTGGCGTCAGGGCAGCCAGGGCCGCGCCCGCAAACATTCTCAGCCAGTTTTCCAGCCCCGTTTCACCCGCCAGCGCTGTTGGTCGGTCATATAGAGCGGCGTAGACCACCTCAAAGTCCTGCTGTTCTAGCCGAGTGGTGTAGTCGCTGACGCCAGGGAAATACCAGAGGTTCAGCTCAGCCTGGACATTGCCTGTACCGCCAAACTCAGCCACAAACCGCCCCTGGGGCTTCAGCGCTGCATAGACGCAGGCAATCGCCGCATTCGGCTCCAAGACCCAGTGCAACGTCGCGTTAGAAAACACGGCATCAACGGGCTGCTCGACCTGAAAGTCGCGAGCATCGCCGACCGTAAAGGTCAAGTCGGGATAGTTAGCTCTGGCCTGCTCGACCATTCCCGGCGAGACGTCCAGCCCAATCATCTCGGCTCCCATAGCGCCAATCTGGGCCGTCAGCTGTCCTGTACCGCAGCCCAGATCGAGAATCCGTTCGCCAGCCTGTGGGGCCAGCAGCTCGATCAACTCCGCGCCATACTGCCAGACGAAAGCATGGCTCTGCTCATACAGCGTCGGATTCCACTGTTGGGATGGTGCAACCGTCATAGTTGGCTAGCTCCCATTGCGTTGCTGATTCCCACAGTAGGAGAGGGCCAAATTTATGTCCAATATATTTTTGCTGAAGGTCTGAGATGCTAAAGATCTTTATTTAAACCTCACCCCAGGATTGCTGTCAGGATTACTGCCACTCATCCCAGTCTATGGATTCACCAGGCAAAAACCCGTCGTCCAAAATTTGCTCCAGGCTATATGAACAGTCGGGCGGCAAATCGCGATAGCGCAACGGCGTTTCCCGCAGCACCAAATCAATGCCAGCCAGATAGGCCCGTTCGACCGCTTCCGGCAAGTAGGGTCCGAGGCTGGGGCTGTCTTGCAGCAGATCGGCAAGCTCGCGGCGCTGTTCGCGAATTGTGAAAAACCAGCTTTTAGAACGGTGATCGGGCTGAAGCTCCCACTTCAGCAAATGACCCAGTAGGACGCCTAAACGGTTCCTCAACTCCTGGCGCTGCTGTTTGCCCAACGACTCGATCTCCTCGACTAAATTCACCACATCCAGCTCCTGCCACCGCCCCGCCTGCAAAAGTTTGGCCTGCGTCTGGGTCCAGGCATAGAAGTCGGTTTCGTAGAGGTTCTGATGCGGCATCGGTTGGGCAGTCATGACGCTATTTCCTCGCTGATTAATTTGCGCTTTCAAAGCCACTCATCCCAGTCTGTGAATTCACCAGACAAAAACCGGTCGTCCAAAATTTGCTCCAGGCTGTAGGGACAGTCAGACGGCAAATCGCGATAGCGCAACGGCGTTTCCCGAATCACCAGATCTACACTGTCCGGGTAGGCGTCGGTTAGCGCTTCTGGCAAATAGGGTCTGAGGCTGGGATTCTGCTGAAGCAGGCGGGCAATTCGACGGCGCTGTTCGCGAATCGTAGCAAACCAGCTTTTGGAGCGGGCTGCGGGCTGAAACTCCCACTTCAGCAAGTGACCTAGCAAGATGCCCAGCCGATTGATCAATTCCTGTCGTTCCTGCCTGCCCAACGACTCGATCTCCTCCACTAGATTCACCACATCCAGCTCCTGCCACGCACCTTGCTGAAGCAGCTTGGCTTGCACCTGCGTCCAGGCGTAGAAATCTGTCTCGTAGAGGTTAGCATCCAATTCAGGACTGGGGTTGGCAATCATCAGGCTGGCTCCGTCGCTGCTTCCTATGCTAGCGGCTATGAGTCTGCTCCGCTCTAGCCGCAGTCTTCTATCGCGAAAACCCAAAACCAAAATCTTTCCTAGGGTAAAGTTCTGTTATCTAGAATCAAGCCTTAAAATAACCCCAGAAAACACAAGGGGGGAGCAGTATGCGCTGGGAGTTTGGACGGCGGAGCCAGAACGTGGAAGATCGGCGCGGCATGGGACGCG
>JBJTUI010000362.1:0-2541 GCA_046080625.1 Elainella sp.
GGCGGGCGGCTGTCCGTAAATCAAACATGGTTGAGCCACCCGAAGCAGGCTATGCTGGGCTGAATGAGTCAAACAGCTCGGTTGAATCTACGGAAAGCTAGATTCAGAGCGCAGGTGTTTCTTCCGACGGATGTTCAGTTAGGATATCCATAAGGAGAGCACCGTGAAACTGTAGCGCGAGAAGTAGTCCCAGCAACGCTCCTTATGCAAGCAAATTCCGCTGAATCATCCTCTCTTGAAAACTCGTCGATCCTAAGCGCGACGTCCGGTTTAGTAAATAGTGCTGCCTTGGAAGGATATACCCACGACGAACGGATTTACGGCGAGCAGGAACCTGCCTGTTTCCATGGGGCTTTTCAGAGCTGCATGGAGATGTATGCCGATGCCGCCACCGTGGCGGAGTATCTCAATTCCCACCGCAGTTGGTTTCCCCGCTGCGCCCAGCCCATGACCAACGAGCCAATCGGCGCAAACGGCTATGCCCTGACGATCGGCAGGTTTGGCTCATTTGGCTACGAGGTAGAACCCAAAATTGGCCTAGATCTGCTGCCAGCCGATCACGGCGTCTATCGGATTCAAACAATTCCGGTGCCCAACTACAACCCACCGGGCTACGATGTCGATTTTCAGGCGTCCCTCCAGCTGGTTGAGGCTGAACCGGATGCTGCCCTGCTGGCCAGCTTCAAGAAATATGGCATGCAGTCGCCGGAGCGCATTACCCGAGTCGAGTGGGAGCTGGACCTGAAAGTCCTGATCCAGTTTCCTCGGTTCATTTCGGCTCTGCCCAAATCGCTGATTCAAACCACGGGCGATAAGCTGCTAAACCAGATTGTGCGGCAGGTGTCGCGGCGGCTGACCCACAAGGTTCAGGAAGACTTTCACAGCAGCACAGGAGTGCCCTTCCCCCGCAAACAGCGCCGTTAGGCCAGCGAATTCGCTGTCGAAAAAGCCAGAGCAGAATCGAAGTCCCTCTTCCAGGCCGGAAGGGGGACTCTGGTTTTAGGGATTAGCAGGACTCAAGCAAAAGCTATCTCGCGGTCAAGTTGCCCAGGATTAGCTCGGAGGCGCGCCGAAGGCCTGGGTCCAGTAGGAGTTCCAAACTTCTTGCCCTGGATCATTGGCCAGAAAATAGTAGCCGACGCCGATTTGAGTCAGCTGGGGGTCGAGCAGGTTGGCGCGATGGCCGGGACTGTCGATCCAGCCCTGTACGGCAGCGGCAGCAGTTTGGTAGCCTGCGGCAATGTTTTCGGCGGCCAGTGACCAGCGGTAGCCCGTAGCCGAAATTCGGTCGCCAATACCGGAGCCATCGGCCCCCGTGTGGCTGACAAAGTCCTGGAGGGCCATGTTCTGGGCGTGGAGCTGGGCCGCACTGCTGAGGCGGCTGTCTACCGTCAATGGGGCCAGCCCGTTCTGTTGGCGAAAGGCATTGGTCAGCTGGACAATTTGCTCAACCACGGTTGCGGTTGCGGGGTCAGTTGTCTGATTCACCGAATTGCTAGCGCCAGCGAGCCGCAGCTGGTAGCGGCTTGGCCCCGGCCCCCTGTTGGCCACCTGAACAAAGAAAGTGCCTGCCGTGGCGGCGGTCAACCGGATGGTGCCGCGCTGGTTAGAGCCAAGAGTCACCTGTCGCAGCAGTTCGCTGCGTTCGGCCAGACCATTCTGGTTGCGATCCTGGCCCAGGGCAAAACTTGTTCTGGAATCAGAGCTGCGCAGCTGGAGCCGGAGCCGCTGGGGGCTGGTCAGGCTAAAGCGAATCAAGGCAGGCCGGGCAGCCGCCACCCGACCGCGCAGCGACTGGAGCAGCGAAACAGAACGAGCAGCCGTCAAGCTGCCCAAAGATTGAGTCATGGCTAGCGATTTTCAGGGGATAGTTGTTTTTACCAGTAGGCTCCTAAACCAGATGATTTGGCAACCGGGCGTCTGCTGAGATCGGGCTTCCGGGGAGGCAAATCCTGGAGAGATTTGGGTAAGAATTCGGGTAATTCTGGGCCGCATTCTGGGCCTCATTCTGGACAGCGGTGGGGACAGCCAGCCTGGAGGAGCGTCCTGCCCTAGTTGGCCGCCATACGGTTCGTGCGGAAGGTGACATTGACGCCTTCGTTGGACTGTTCGAGCACCAGCAGCGGGGTCGGTTTGGCTTTCTGGTCCCAGCGCAGGCTGGCGATGCGGCCCTGAATCGTGGGCTGCCAGTGGTCGTCGCCTTCGGGGCTCATGAACTTCTGCATACAGTCAATAATCTGACTGATCGTCACCGACGTAGGCTGGGTCGGGAGTTTCATCAGCTTGATCTGGATGCGAAACAGCACTCGCCGCACGGCCTTTGCTCCCTTTGCGCCGTTGGAGGGGTCATATTCCACATCAAAAATTTCGTCTACCTGGCGGCCTGTGGAGCTGGCAATGCCCACCAAGCCCTGTTCTGCCTGGGAGGGTCGCAGGGCAATTGAGATCTTCTCTTTGACCCGAATTTTGATCTGGTTCATGATGGCGAAATGGAACTGCTCCTCTTCCATCCGCATCCGCAGATAGTCCAGATTGAATTCA
>JBJTUI010000363.1:0-19789 GCA_046080625.1 Elainella sp.
CCAGATTCAGTTCAATACCAGGGTGGAGTCGGTTACGCCTGCCGCCAACGACTGCTGGACCCTGCGGCTGAGCACGGGCGAAACCCGCACCTATGGCGGTGTCGTGATCGCCAACGGCCACCACTGGGACTGTCGCCGCCCCAGCTATCCGGGCGAGTTCAGTGGCCAGATCATCCATTCTAAAGACTACAAAAATCCGGAGATTCTCAAGGGCAAGCGGGTGCTGGTGGTTGGAGGCGGTAACTCGGCCTGCGATATTGCGGTAGAGGCAGCCCGATTCGGCGAGTCGGCCCACATCAGCATGCGGCGCGGCTATTGGATCGTGCCCAAGATGATGTTTGGCATTCCTTTCTTTGAGATTTCTGAGAAGCTGGGCTGGCTGCCGCTCAGCCTGCAACGCCTGCTCATTCGCGCCCTGCTGCGAATTTTCGTGGGCCGCTACGAATCCTACGGTTTGCAAAAGCCCCAGTCCAAACTGTTTGAGCACCACCCGACAATTAACTCCCAGCTGCTCTACTTTCTCAAGCATGGCCAGATTTCGCCCCACCCGGATGTGGCCCGCTATGATGGCAGCATCGTGGAGTTTGTGGACGGCACAAGGGCGGAATTCGATCTAGTGGTGACAGCCACAGGGTTTCATCTCAGTTTGCCGCTGTTGCCGGAGGGATTGGTGGAATGGCAAAACGGCATTCCCCAGCTGATCGGCGGCATTTTGCCGATTCAGACCAAAAATCTCTATATCTTCGGCATTCAGCAGGTGCGATATGGAATTGGCCCCCTGGTGAGCGCCTCAGCAGAAGCGCTCTGTACGCTGATTGAAACCCAGCGCCAGCTCAAACAGCCGCTGGGGACATTGCTGCAAAAGCTGGGCCTTGAGCCCGCCAAGACCAATTTAGTGGGTCCGGAAGAAGTGTTTCGGGGCTGTCAGCTGATCCAGCAGTTTATTCCCCGGTTGGTGAAGTTGGAAAAGCTGGGTTTAGACAAGTGGCGACTTGATCGTCTGGTTCTGCGGCGCAGCTGAAGCAATAGGGCCTCAGAAAAACAGCTCGCAGCCGGGTTGCCTGGAAAGTTTGAGGAGACAGGGGCACAGCCTTTACTTGGACAGCCTTTACTTGGAATGACCTCTGGTTAAACTATCCCATGGCCCGCCCCATGACCTCGAAAGGGCAAGTGCTGGAAGGCTGTGGCACTATGGAATCATGTCACCGGGGCGGACATGGCAGGATGTTATCCCTATAGCCGCTTGTTGCCCTGGTCAAAGACAATTCCATTCATCAGGTCTAACCTTGCAGATCACGTTTTTAGGCACCAGTTCCGGTGTTCCAACCCGCGCCCGCAACGTCTCTAGCATTGCCCTGCGGCTGCCGCAGCGGGCCGAAATCTGGCTGTTTGACTGCGGCGAAGGCACCCAGCACCAGATTCTGCGCAGCGACCTCAAGGTCAGCCAGATCACGCGGATTTTTGTCACCCACATGCATGGCGATCACATCTATGGGTTGATGGGCCTGTTGGCGAGCTGCGGGCTGGCGGGCAACCCCAGCCGGATTGACATCTACGGCCCACCCAAGCTGGAAGACTATCTGAAGGCCAGCGGCAAATATTCCCAGACCCACTTTTCCTACCCGGTGAAGGTGCATACCGTCCAGCCCGGCGAGATTTTTGCCGACGCAGATTTTACGGTGAGCTGCGCGCCGCTGACCCACCGGGTGCCCGCGTTTGGCTATCGAGTTGCTGAGCGGGATAAGCCGGGGCGGTTTGATGCCGAGCGGGCCACAGCTCTAGGGATTCCCTCCAGTCCAATTTACGGGCAGCTCAAGCGGGGGGAAGTGGTGACGCTGCCGGATGGGCGGATCATCAATGGCGCTGACCTCTGTGGCGAAACCCAGCTGGGCCGCAAATTTGTCTATTGCACCGACACAATCTACTGCGACAGTGCGGTGGAATTGGCTCAGGGTGCCGATTTGCTGGTACATGAAGCGACTTTTGCTCACCGGGACGCGGAGCTAGCCTACCAGCGGCTGCACTCAACCTCGACCATGGCGGCCCAAACTGCGCTGGCGGCTCAGGTGAAGCAGCTGATCATGACCCACTTCAGCCCTCGCTATGCGCCCGGCAATGCGCTGGGTCTGGACGACCTGCTGGCAGAGGCTAGGACAATTTTTCCCAACACAATTTTGGCGCATGACTTTTTCACCTACGAGATTCCCCGACGTCAGGCTGCCCTGGCTGTGGTTTGAGCCGATTTGAGTCACAAAAGCCGGATGCAGAGGCGATCTCGTTGAGAATCTCTTGATTTTGCGACAACAGAAGAAAACAGAGGGAGTATAATCTTGGGGTTTGAGGGCCAGCAGCGGTTTTGCTCAGCCCCGTGAGCTGCCCAGTCTTCCACCGAAACTTCTAACAGCACTCTTCTAACAGCAACTCTAAGGTGAATGTGGCTGCTCCAACCCAATTGATGTGGGCGCTGATTGGCTTGATCTTGACCATCGGCGGTACGTTCCTAGAGGCGTTCATCACCAGCGCGCCCTGGGGATGGAGTCAGCACGGCATTCAGGCCTACTCGCTGGGCGTCAACTGTCAGGTGGCGGCGGTGCTGCTGGTGGGCTGTCTGGGCGGGCGCTACGCTGCTGCGATCTCCCAAATTGCCTACCTGCTGCTGGGTTTGACCTACTTTAATGTATTCACCCAGGGCGGCGGGTTTGACTATATTTATCGTCCTGCCTTTGGCTACCTGCTGGGATTTATCCCCGGGGCCTGGGTCTGCGGCTGGCTGGCCTTTCGCCTGCCGATGCGGCTGGAAAACATTGCCCTCAGCTGTTTGGCCGGTCTGGCCATGATTCACCTGTCTGGCATCACCTATCTGCTGCTGGCGTTTTGGGGAAAGTGGATCAACTTTGAAGCTCAGTCGCTAACCGAGATGTTGACCGTCTACTCGCTAGAACGGCTGCCGGGGCAGCTGGCCTCTGTTTGTGCCGTCACGGTTTTAGCCGCCCTTTTGCGGCGTTTGATGCTTTACTAAATGAAGTGCTGGGGCCGGAAGAGAAACCTGCCCTAGCCCATGCAACGGTGATGTGACGCGGTGATCTGACCTATGAGATTGAGAAATCGCTTGTTTTGGCTCGCAGCTCTGGTAGGGCTGGTGGCAGATCAGGTCACGAAATACATCGTGGTGCAAAATTTCGAGCTGAATCAGTCGCTGCCGGTTTGGGAAGGCGTGTTTCACTTCACCTTTGTCACCAATAAAGGGGCGGCCTTCAGTTTATTTAGCGAGCAGGGCGAATGGCTGCGCTGGCTCTCGCTGGTGGTCAGTTTGGCTCTGATTGCACTGGGACTATTGACCCGGCTGAGCCGCTGGGAGCAAATTGGCTACGGCTGTATTCTGGCAGGTGCCTTGGGAAATGGCATCGACCGCTTCCTGTTTGGCGAAGTCGTTGATTTCTTAGAACTGCGGTTAATCCGCTTTCCGGTCTTTAATCTAGCGGATGTCTCGATCAATATCGGAATTATCTGCCTGTTGATTGCGGCCCTCCAGCCTGGGCCAACTTCTAAAAATAGCTAGCGGTTACAGCCAGGGCGATCCAGGGGCAAACAAACTGGTTGAGTCCGCTTTATTACAGCGTGACACTCTATGTCATAATCTTTAACAGAGTTTTTAAGATTTGCCCGCTCAATCCTGCCAACTCTCCTATCTGGTTGGATCGATCCGTCTGGATATGGTTTGGTCTGGATCGCGGCGTCTAGGGTCGAGGTTTGCAACCGCTAGAGCCAGCGACCGGGTCGAAAACGGCCTGTTGCGGCTGGGTCTTACTTTCCTTGGGCTTACTTCTGGAGGGAGTTTCCAATGTCAACAGAAGCGCTTGATCCACTCGAACCGCTTGATCCCAAATCGCTCGACCGGCATGAGTGTCAGGCCTGCGGCTATTCCTACGAGCCGGTCAAGGGAGACAACACCAGCGGCGTTCCGGCGGGCGTGGCGTTTGAACAGCTGCCGGAATCCTGGCGCTGTCCGGTCTGTGGAGCCCGCAAATCTGCGTTTAGAAACATCGGACCAGTCGGAAACCCCTCGGGGTTCAAAGACAATCTCGGCTATGGCCTTGGGGTCAACACCCTCACCCCAGCCCAGAAGAATCTTCTCATTTTTGGCGGACTGGGGCTGGCCTTCTTATTTTTCATCAGTCTATATGGACTGCGCTAGCCGTTATCCTGCCAAGTTCTGTTTGCCAAATTTTATCTGCCAAGTTTTATCTTCGTTCGAGCTGATCGTGAAATCGCTAAGAGTCTGATGCACCCATTTTTCAAGTCGATTCAAAAAGTTGTTTTGCTCCTGGTGGCTGTGCTGCTTTGTAGCAGCTGCAATCGGGCCTACCTGCCTTCCACGAGCTTTAACCCTTGGCAGCCAGTGCCGCTTCCGACGGAGGCCACCCTGGCCGATCTCTCTTTTGTTGACGAAACCCACGGCTGGCTGGTTGGCAACAGGGCGACGCTGTTAGAAACCACCGACGGCGGCGACACCTGGACCCAACGCCTGCTCAATTTGGGTGACGATCAGATTTACAGCTTCCTGTCCGTCAGCTTCTCGGGCAACGATGGCTGGATTGTCGGTCAGCCCAGCCTGCTGCTGCACAGCACCGACGGCGGCCAGTCCTGGCTGCGGATTCCGCTCAGCGAAAAGCTGCCCGGTGCGCCCAATACCATTACTGCGCTGGGCACCAACACGGCGGAAATGACCACCGACGTGGGCGCAATTTATCGCACCAAAGACGGGGGCAAAACCTGGCAGGCCATGGTGCAGGAAGCCGTGGGGGTGTTGCGCAACATCGCTCGCTCAGAGGATGGCAAATATGTGGCGGTTTCGGCCAGAGGCAGCTTCTATTCGACCTGGGAACCGGGTCAGGCCGCCTGGGAGCCACATAACCGCAACAGCTCTCGCCGGGTTCAGAACATGGGCTACGGCAAGGATGGTAGACTCTGGCTGCTGGCCCGAGGCGGTTCAGTTCAGTTCACCCAGCCCGATCAGCTAGAGGAATGGGATGATCCGATCAACCCGGAATATTCCACAAGCTGGGGGCTGCTCGATCTGGCCTACCGCACGCCTGAAGAAATCTGGCTATCCGGCGGCAGCGGCAACCTGATGGCTAGCTTTGATGGGGGGGCTACCTGGCAAAAAGACCGGGAAGTGGAGAATACTCCTTCTAACCTCTACCGGATTATTTTTGTCTCGCCCGAAAAAGGGTTTGTTTTGGGCCAGAGAGGTACCCTCTTGAAGTATCAGCAGGCGGCTTAGTCGCCTTTGGCCTGAGTTTGAGAGTAGAGAATTGGTTAGAATAAGACTAGTTCAAACTGAGTCGAAAAGCCTGAGATTTCTCGAAATAAAACAGGCTGCTTGTGACTCTTTCCCCACTCTCGTATGATGTTAATTGACGTACGATGCTAATCAGCTCTAGATGACACCTTGGGAGGAGAAAAATGGCCGGTACAACTGGTGAGAGACCGTTTTCCGATATTGTGACCAGCGTTCGCTATTGGGTAATTCACAGCATCACGATTCCAGCCCTGTTTATCGCAGGCTGGCTGTTTGTCAGCACGGGCTTGGCCTACGATATCTTCGGTACGCCCCGCCCCAACGAATACTACACCCAAGAGCGGCAGGAAGTGCCCGTGATCAGCGGTCGCATTGATGCCAAGCAGCAAATTGACAACTTTATTCAGCAAAAATAAACCCATTCTTTGATCTGAGACAATCTGAAGCACTATGACAAGTAACCTTCCAAATCAACCCGTTTCTTACCCAATTTTTACGGTGAGATGGCTGTCGGTCCATGCCCTGGCCGTACCCACCGTATTCTTCCTGGGTGCCATTGCCTCAATGCAGTTTATTCAGCGTTAGGAAACCGTCATGGAACGTACTCCAAATCCCAACAAGCAGGCTGTTGAGCTGAACCGGACTTCGCTCTATCTCGGGCTTTTGCTGATCTTCGTGCTGGGAATTCTATTCTCAAGCTATTTCTTCAACTAATCTGCCCCTGGGCAACTCGGACAATTATTTGGGCCATCATTCTGGAGGTAAAACCGCATGCAGTCTGGTAGAATTCCGCTTTGGGTTGTGGGTACTATCGCAGGCACAGGCGTTCTAATCGTTGTGGGACTGTTCTTCTACGGTGCCTATGCAGGACTGGGTTCTTCGGTGTAGAACCTGGCATCAACCCTTTAACAGCAAATTAGATAGCAGCTGGACTTAGATCAGTGTGCAGTTGCTTTCGTAAATCTGTAAGCAAAAGCCTGCTCCCAATCGAGGGCAGGCTTTTTGTTGCAAGGAGTTCAATCTAAGGAGCTAAATCTGCGGTTTCGCCCCAGCCTGTTCAGGCCATTGCCTTAGCCATCTGCCCCGGAATCACAATCAGGGATTGGGCATGGGAGCGCTGCTTGAACCAGTTCAGCCCCACCACGGTAAAGATTTCGGCATTCTGGTTTTGGATCGTATCACCCACTGCAAAAGCCTTGTCGCTGATCAGGGTGCCCAGGGGTCTTTGATGGGTATCGATCAACAAGTACTGCATACATCACCTCTGTTTAGAGTTAGCAACTAAGAACTAGATCCACAAAAGATTTGCTCAGTTCAAGCATTCATCAGGAAACGTTGATCTGCCGATCATTCAGCAGCGAGATCGACCAATAGCTTTAACAACTAAATGGTTCAAAAAGGGCTGATCATTATTAGCTAATTATGATGAAAAACCCCGATCGGCAGATAGTTTGGTAAGACTCAAGACAGCGCTATAAAGAGATCTACCAATCAAACCCAATCAATTGCTTTGAGAATCTGAGCTAGCCTATTCAGTTTAATCTATTCAGTTTTTATTCAATTCAGTTTGCTGAGCGTAAAATCAGCATTAGAGAAACAACTCCAAGCTAGGAAGAACCCTAAAATGCTTGAAGCTAAGCCAATACAGCAGGGGGGACTGGACGAAACGACGTCGGACTAGCTGAGGCTTATAGCCACTTTTGGAACAACCTCTACCAAATCTTGCGATACAAGTTTTAACCTTAAAACCTACTTATATTCCTCGATCAGCTCTTGAAATTCTAAGTAGATAAAAACATAAAATCTTGACCTCAAAATCTCCGAAATTCGTTCTACAAACAATCTCAAATCTGACTGTTTAGCGGCACCCCATTCTTATACCATGCCTTTCTAAAAAAAAACCAAGTTTAAGAAATTTTATTTGGCTTTTATTTTCTGTTCACAATCAAATAGATTCCTTACCATATCAGGACTGTAGCCACTCATTATTTACTCTCATAGAAGAATATTCTCATAGGTTGAACAATTTGAATAGCATGGTAACTGTAGCGACTCAAACCAAATTTGAATCTGCGTCCAGCCCTTCTTTATGAGCCCAGAGCGTGACCTCCTCGGTTGAACAGCTAATTGAATTTGCCACTGCTGTAGCCAACGCCCTGGAAGCCTGCGGCAGTTCCTACTACGTGGCGCACGGGCTTACCGATCTGCTGCTGGGGCAGTCTGCTGTCCAGGGCAATCTGGTTTTGGTTGCGGCTCTACAGCCAGAACAGGCAGAGCAGCTAGTGAGTCGGTTGAGCCGCTTTCATATCGAGCCCGCCGACGTGGTGCAGTCTGCCGCAGGTGACCTGGGCGGCTTTGGCATCGTCCATCCCCAGCACCACCAGATTGCCGAAGTTTGGCGTCACCCTGCCGACGAATTTTCCTGCGCCAAAATGGCCCGCCGCCAGTCCTGCGAAATTGGCGGCCTGTCGCTCTGGCTTTGCAGCCCGGAAGACGCAATTCTCGACAAGCTGATTCTGGAGCAGGGCGGACGTTCTGGCCAACGCTGGACGGGTTTGCTGGAAATTCTTCGCACCCAGGCGGCGGGGTTAGACTACACCTATCTGGGCGAATGGGCCGCTCGCCTGGGCGTTTCCCCTGTATTGAGCTGGGCCTTGATTGAGGCTGAGATCTAGCTGCCGGAAGCCGCCAGGATTCGCCCTCTAATAGCCGCTGAGTTTGCCCTGCCGCTTGACGGTGCGTTCGGCCCAGCGAAAGCTAGAGATGCCGAGGCTAAAATAGACCGCTCCGTTGAGCAGAGCAATCAGCCAGAGCGAGCCGTTTAGCCCCATGCCGCGAGCCATTACGTCCCGCAGCAGCCCGGCACCGGGAGCCATCGGCAGCAGCCAGCCCAAAATTTGCATAGACCCCGTCCAGGTTTCAACCGGCACGGTAAACAGGAAGATCAGGCCAAACTGAAACACGCTCAGAATCTGCTGCACCTGTTTCAGGGTGAGGGCCAACGCCCCCATGGCAAAGGCAATCCCGTAGGCTCCCAGCAGCACCGTGACCAGAGGCAGCAGCAGCACGGGCGGAAAGGAGAGGCGGCTGCCGGTCAGCAGCAAGATCAGCAGCAGAATTCCTAGGTTGATCGTCAGGTTCAGCAGCAGGCTGGCAAAGGCCCGCAGCATAAACACGATCGTGGCGCTGTAGGGCGAGAGAAACAGCTGCTCCAGGGTGCCGGTGCGGGCCTCTTGCTGGAGCCCTCCGGCAATATCGCCCATGATGAATAGCATCAGCGCCCAGAGCACATAGCCGACGATGATCGAGTCGAGCCGATCACCAAACTGTAAGCCGGGGCCAGCGATGTAGCGCGTACTCAAAAACAGGCCGTAGAAAATAATCGTGGTGCCGACGATGCCGCCAATAATTTCAGAGGAGTAGCGCAGCAGCTGGATCGTACTGCGTTTGAGTTCGGCCAGAAACAGCGACATAGGTGAAATTCGGGATAAACAAGAGAGACAGCAGAATTGAACATTAATGAATTCGACCAGCCCGCACCAGCTGGAGAAAGATATCGGTGAGGTTGGCCTGGTCCTGGCTGAGCTGGGCAATCGGCAGGGGCCGCAGCACATCCAGAACCGGATAGAGCAAGTCTGGATCGCTCAGGTAGATCTGGGTGGGGCTGCCGATTGTGGCTCCAAGCTGCTCCAGTTTGCTGAGCCGCTGGGCGTCGAGCGGTTGCTCCAGGACAATGGTGCTGGCATTGCCGGAAAACTGGCGGATCAGCTCAACAGTCGGTTCTTCCACAACAATTTGGCCCTGGTTGATGATCGCCACCCGATCGGACAGTTCTTCGGCGATGTCGAGCTGGTGGGTGGTCAGCAAAATTGCCCGCCCCTCAGCAGCAATATCCCGCACCAGCCGTTTGACGCTCTCGGTTGCTTCCACGTCTAGGCCCAGGGTGGGTTCATCCAGCAAGAGCAGCTGCGGGTCGTGCATCAGGGCCACGGCGATCGCCAGCTTTTGCTGCATGCCCCGCGACAGGGTTTGGACGAGGGCCTGGCGCTTTTCAACCAAATCAAACCGCTCCAGCAAAACCTGACTCTGGCGACGGGCTGCTTTCTGGCTCAGCCCCCGCAGGACGCCGAAGTATTCCAGATTTTCGGCAGCAGTCAGCCGCCAGTAGACGTTGCGGTTGCCTTCCAGCACGGCCCCAATCGCCCGCAGGGCTCGCGGATCGCGGTGGGGGTCACGACCAACGATTTTCACCCAGCCCGCATCCGGTAAGATCAGGCCAGCGATCATCTTGATGCTGGTGGTCTTGCCCGCTCCGTTTGGCCCCAGAAAAGCTAGCACCTCGCCCGCCGCCAGTTTGAGTGAAACATCCTGCACGGCGGTGAAGCTTTTGCCGCGAGTGCGATAGACCTTTTGCAAATGTTCGGCTTCTAAAATCAGCATCGCCTAATCGATCCAGCGTGAGCAGGCCTGAGATTCAGGACCAAAGACCTCTTCTATTGTTCCTGATCTAAACCCGGTTTGCCTCGCCAGACCGACCGATTCCTGCCGCCCGCTCCTGTTGCCCATTTCTGTTGTCCATTCCTGCCGCCCATTCCTGCCGCCCATTCCTACATCAACCAAAGCAACCTGCACCGACCGCCCAGGGCTCCTCACAAGCGACTAAAATTAGGATATTCTGGTTACTATTCTCGTAGTCATACTCACTTCACTTTACCTGCAGCTAATCTACTATGAATACCCCAGGCCGCGACCGAATTATTATTTTTGACACGACGCTTCGAGACGGCGAGCAGTCGCCCGGCGCCACTCTAAACGTGGAAGAGAAACTGACGATTGCGCGCCAGCTGGCCCGACTGGGGGTAGACATCATTGAAGCGGGCTTCCCGTTCGCCAGCCCAGGGGATTTTGAGGCGGTCAGCAAAATTGCCCAGCAGGTGGGCACGCCCGAAGGCCCGACGATCTGCGGTCTGGCCCGCGCCACTAAAGCCGATATCGAGACGGCGGCTAAGGCGCTGTCGGCGGCGGCCAAGCCCCGGATTCACACCTTCATCGCCACATCCGACATTCACCTGGAATATAAGCTGAAGAAATCGCGAGCTGAGGTGCTAGAAATCGCGCCGGAAATGGTGGCCTATGCCAAATCGTTTGTGGATGACGTCGAGTTTTCGCCGGAAGATGCGGGCCGCTCTGACCCAGAATTTCTCTACCAGGTGCTGGAGGCGGCAATTGCGGCTGGGGCCACCACCGTCAATATCCCCGACACGGTGGGCTACACGACACCCGCTGAGTTTGGGGCGCTGATTCGCGGCATCAAGGAGAACGTCCCCAATATCGACCAGGCGATCATTTCGGTGCATGGCCACAACGATCTGGGGCTGGCGGTGGCCAACTTCCTGGAGGCCGTCAAAAACGGGGCGCGCCAGCTGGAATGCACGATCAATGGCATTGGCGAACGGGCTGGTAACGCCGCGCTGGAAGAACTGGTGATGGCGCTGCACGTGCGGCGGCAATATTTCAATCCGTTCCTGGGTCGTCCTGCCGAGTCGGAAGCGCCCCTGACCCAAATCGACACCCGCCAGCTCTACAAAACCTCACGGCTGGTGTCCAACCTGACCGGAATGCTGGTGCAGCCCAATAAGGCGATTGTCGGGGCCAATGCCTTCGCCCACGAGTCGGGGATTCACCAGGATGGCGTCCTGAAACACAAGCTGACCTACGAAATCATGGATGCCCAGTCGATTGGCCTGAACGACAACCAGATTGTGTTGGGCAAGCTGTCGGGCCGGAATGCCTTCCGCTCGCGGCTGAAAGAGCTGGGCTTTGAGCCGAGCGATCAGGAGTTAAACCGAGCTTTCCTGCGGTTCAAAGAAATGGCCGACAAGAAGAAAGAAATCACCGACCGGGATCTGGAGGCGATCATCAACGACGAAATCCAGCAGGCTCCCGAACTGTTCAAGCTGGAGCATGTCCAGGTGTCCTGCGGCGATCACTCGCGTCCTACGGCCACCGTGACAATCCGCACGCCCTCTGGGGAAGAGCTGACCGACGCGGCAATCGGCACTGGCCCCGTGGATGCGGTCTACCGGGCGATCAACCGGGTGGTGAATGTGCCAAACGAGCTGATCGAATACGCCGTTCAGTCTGTCACTAGCGGCATCGACGCCCTGGGCGAGGTGACGATTCGCCTGAAACACAACGACCAGATTTTCTCTGGCCATGCTGCCAATACGGACATCATCGTGGCTTCGGCCCTGGCCTACATGAGCGCCCTGAACCGGCTATCGGCGAATTTGCAATCGGGTAAGGCGCTCCACCCCCAACACGACGCAGCCCAGCCCGTGGGATAGGCTGAGCTTTAGTGCATCCAAAAAGCCTACTGGCGGAACTCAACAGCGGGTCGAACTTAGACCTCTTGAGCCTCGGTAGGCTTTTCTGCTGGCTCCGGCTCTGATTCAGCAGGTGGGGCCTCTGGTGTTTCTGCTGGCAGTTCTGCTGATGATTCTGCTGGAGCTGAACTTGCCTCTGGTGCAGCGGCTGGCTCTTCTGTGGCTGGGGCTTCTGCTGGCTCCTCGGCCACAGGTGCAGCAGCTGGTTCTTCAACCGCTGGGACTTCTGCTGGCTCCTCGGCAGGCTCCTCGGCAACTGAAGTTTCCGCA
Source organism: Elainella sp. (assembly GCA_046080625.1). Taxonomy (GTDB): domain Bacteria; phylum Cyanobacteriota; class Cyanobacteriia; order Elainellales; family Elainellaceae; genus Elainella. The sequence goes on from JBJTUI010000363.1 coordinate 11,959, forward strand.
GCCACAGGAACCTCTTCTGCTGCCGGTTCTTCGACTGCTGGTTCCTCAGTCACAGGGGCTTCTGGTGCAGCCTCTTCAACCGCTGGCTCTTCAGCTACGGGCTCTTCTACTGCCGGTTCTTCAACCACTGGAACTTCTGCCACAGTCTCTTCTACTGGAGCTTCAGGCAATGGCTCTTCAGCTACGGGCTCTTCTACCACCGGTTCTTCAACTACAGGCTTCGGCTGCACCGGTTTAGGACCACGCATCCAGGCCATATTGACTGGCTTCTGCTCGACGTCCCGATCTCCATCTCGACCGCGACCTTTGCCTTTACCGCGTCCTCGCTCGCCCCGGTCAGCTCGTTCGCTGCGTTCGCCCTGCTCATCTAGATTGCGCTTTGGAGTAGGACGCTCTCGATTTCCAGACGGCGCAGCCGGTGGAGAACTGCCTTCAACGACAGACTCGGGATTTTGCTGACGCTCAGATTTTTTAATTGGACGCTCAACCACGATTCACCTACCCTCCCAGCTTGAGTCAACTTGCTTTACCGCTTGGCTTTACCGCTTGATCTACCAATTGCTGATATCACCAACAGGTATTAATCGCTTTAAATTTAACGAGAATCTAGCCAGATGCGGCTATAGCTTTCATATTCAATCAAATTCAATTTTGACGGTCTATTTCGGGACTGATTCGGCCTCAAAAACCAGGCACGAGCCAGATAATCCCCAACTCCATGACTGATGATCGCACAAAAGTGTAAAGTTTTTTAACCACCGGCTGATTACTATTGACCAGAAGGAACCCAGCAGAACCCGTCAGCCAGCTGCTGCGCCATGGCAACTGCCGGGGCAACTGTCATACACAAAGGCCATTAAAAAAGTGGGCTATGCCCACTTGGTTTAACTCAATTAGATGAAGCCTTGAATTAAGGTAATTCTAATGTGCAGCTCCAGCCTTAAATTGCAGCTCAATCGCCTGCTGACCGATCCAGAGGCTACACAGCAGCGAAGAATTCCTTCGACTTAACGGGGTCGGGGTTCATCGTGGCATCGCCCGGCTTCCAGTTGGCGGGGCAAACTTCATCGGGGTGAGACTGCACGTATTGGATCGCTTGTAGCGTCCGCAGGGTTTCGTCCACGCTGCGGCCAAAGGCCAGGTTGTTGATCGTTGAGTGCTGGATTACGCCGTCTTTGTCGATAATGAACAGACCGCGCAGAGCAATCCCCGCTTCCGGATCGAGGACGTTGTAGGCCGCGCTGATTTCCTTTTTGATGTCGGCCACCAGCGGGTAGGTGAGGTCGCCCACACCGCCAGATTTCCGGTCGGTTTGGGTCCAGGCCAGGTGAGAGAATTCGCTGTCTACCGAAACACCTAAAATTTCTGTGTTGACCGATTTGAACTCTTCGTAGCGATCGCTAAATGCGGTAATCTCAGTGGGGCAAACGAAGGTGAAATCGAGTGGGTAGAAGAACAGCACGACGTATTTGCCGCGATAGTCAGAGAGCTTGATTGTCTTGAACTCCTGATCGTAGACAGCGGTTGCTGTGAAGTCAGGCGCAGGTTGACCAACCCGGAGACAGCCTTCGGAACTGTAGGTCAGGGTCATGCAGAAATCTCCTTAACTGTAATGCGTCTACTTTTGGCAAAAATAGGGCGTCCGGTTGAACTGGGGACCGAGATAATTTCAAACCGAAACCACTTCAGCCACCAGTTCACGAACTGTTACAACTATATCATAGTCATAACGATTTTGAGTAAAACCGCAATCAGATTCCCAGTTTTTGTGTGATTACTCAGTCAGCTGTAGCCAGTTTGACAGCAGCACCCGAAAATTTGATGCAACTCTAGGCCGACGTTGAGCCGCCGTGCCGCTCAGGCGTCCCACAAGAAGAACCCCCACTGAGGGACAAGGTGCCAATCTGGGGATTCTAAGGGCCAGGGAAGACCGGGCGAGCAGCAAATTTGGAACGAATTGGAAATGGGTCAGGGCCAAACCAGTTGGGGCAAATGGAAAATTTAGATACGCGAGAGTGGCTGTTGACCAATGGGTTAGGGAGTTTCGCCAGCGGCACTCTCTGTGATGCCCGTACCCGCACCTACCACGGATGGCTGATTGCCGCTCTGGAGCCTCCCAGCCAGCGCACCCTGCTGCTGTCGCATATCGAGGCCAGCCTGGAGCTGGATGGCCACTGGATAGAACTGGGCGTGAATTTCTGGCAGAGCGGCACCGTTTCTCCGCGTGGCGATGCTTGGCTCCAGAGCTTTCAGCGTGATCCGGCCCCCACCTGGCTCTGGGGATCAGCAGTTAGCGGCATGCAGGCTGGGGCAACCTCGGGTGAAACAGCCAGAGGGCCTTTTTGGCAGCTGTCGCGGCGACTCTTTCTGCCCTACAGCTCCGATCCCGCTAGCCAGCGCTTGCTGATCCAGTATGCCTATCAGGGCAGCCAGCCTGCTTTGTTGAAGCTGAGGCCGCTGATTGCTGACCGCTGGTTTCACGACCAGCAGCGGGCCGACTCCGTGCAGTTTGACCAGCAGTTGCATCACCCATCAGGTCAGGCGGGGCAGGCCAGCCTGCTGCTTCAGGCCAAGCTGATCAACGGCAGAGGCATTCCCTGGCGGCTGAAGTGGAGCCAGGGAGACTACAAAGCCGACGGCCTCTGGTATTGGGGCTACCGCTACCCGGAAGAAACCCAGCGCGGACTGACCGATACAGAAGACCTCTACAGCCCTGGCTATCTGCTGGTTACTCTGGCTCCGGGTGAAACCGTGACCCTTGAAGCCAGCATCGGCCCAGACTCTGGACCACTGGAGGCAGCCAGCTTTGAGCTGGCCCTATTGGCCCAGTCCCATCATCAGCAAGCTTGGAGCCAGACCCACCCCAGCGGCCATCTGGGCTGGATGCAGCGCCGCCTTCTGGCCGCGGGCGATCAGTTTGTGGTGTATCGCGCTTCCACCGATGGTCCCACCGTGATTGCCGGATATCCCTGGTTTAACGACTGGGGCCGCGATAGCCTGATTGCGCTACCGGGGCTGGCGCTGGCGTCGGGGCGGTTTGATCTGGCCAAAGGATTGCTCAAAACCTTCGGTCAACATTGCCAGCAGGGGCTGATCCCCAATGCCTTTCCTGACGCGGGGGCCAAACCGTTCTATAACTCGATTGATGCGGCCCTCTGGTGGATCGAAGCCCTGGGACTGTATCTGGAAGCCAGCCAGGACTGGGAGTTTTTGGTAGAACAGTACCCCGTGGTCTGGAATATTTACAAAGGTCTGATGGCCGGAACGCTCTACAGTATCCGCGTTGATGCCTTTGACGGCCTAGTCACCTGGAACGCCCCCGGAGTGGCCCTGACCTGGATGGATGCTGTGGTTGCTGAGGTGCCAGTGACGCCCCGGCGCGGTAAGCCCATCGAGATCAATGCCCTCTGGTATTCGGCCCTCTGCTGGGCTGCTGACTGGGCCAGCCAATTACAGCGGGCCAATCTCTCCAGCTTTGCCATGGATGCAACCACGCTGGGCAACCAGGCCCGTCGATATCACACCCAGGCTGAACAGGTAGAAGCTTCTCTGCAAAAGTACTGGAACCCGACAGCAGCCTATCTCTACGACACAATCGATCCGGATGACTACCCGGACCGCACCATTCGCCCCAACGCGGTGATTGCCCTGTCTCTGAAGCACTGCGGCTTTCCCCAGGTCATCGGTCAGCAGGTGCTACAAGTGGCGCAACAGCGGCTTTTGACGCCCTACGGCCTGCGCAGCCTCGACCCAGCCGATCCACGCTACATCGGTCAATACCAGGGCGGCATCTGGCAGCGGGACCGGGCCTACCATCAGGGTACAGTTTGGCCCTGGCTGCTCGGTCCCTTCATCCGGGCTTGGCAGCGGTTCTATCCAACTGAGCCCGTGCCGTTTGACTGGCAGCCTCTGCTGGATCATTTTCAGCACCAGGTCTGTCTCGGTTCGATCTCAGAAATGTTTGATGGCGACCCGCCCCACCTGCCCAGAGGAGCTATAGCCCAGGCCTGGTCGGTTGCTGAGGTGATCCGCCATTGGCCGGGAGATCGCTAGATCCTCCGAATGAAGAGTCTCCGAATGATCTGCAAAAATCAGCTATCTGCGAAACCGGGTCAATACCAGCACAGTAACCAGCAGTTGATAAGCTTGATAGACATGAGCCTGTCAACAGCAGCCCCGGTGTAGCTAGGGGTTACACTGTGCCAGGTAATCACCGCTAATTGACCATTTGCTCTATTCAGGGCCATTTGCTCTATTCAGGGCCATTTGCTCTATTCAGGGCCATTTGCTCTATTCAGACCCCCAAAAATTGAATGTGGGCTGAGGCGCGGCTTGGCTAAGCCAGATGCAGTTCAAATCATTTGGTTGGGGCTATTCTGGATTTCCCCTCAGTACTTTCATTGATTTTGCACCATGGGCTGTTAGACTACCTCACTGCAACCGTCGTTCTGCTCCTTGCCACAAGTTCCTATTAGGTTGAATCCAGGGTTTGATATGCCACATTTTTTTGATGATAACGGACGAAAGTCATTCGAGTTGCCAGGGGCCAGACCCCACTACACGCCCGATCGCCCTGGGCAAGTCGAACATATTTTTCTTGATCTGGCGCTTGATATCCCGAACCAGAGCTATGAGGGCACCTGCCAGATTCGTCTGAATCCGGTGCGCAGCGACATTGACCGGCTCACCCTGGACGCCGTGGCCCTGCAAATTGATGCAGTCCAGGTAGACGACGGGGCCGTACCGTTTGACTACGACGGCGAACAGCTCCAAATCCGTCTGCCCGATTCTCCAGCTGCTGGCAGCCCGATTCTGATCACAATTGCCTATCGGGTGGAAAAGCCCCAGCGCGGCCTCTATTTTATTGGCCCCACTGCCGACTATCCCGACAAACCAGTCCAGGTTTGGACCCAGGGCGAAGACGAAGACTCGCGCTACTGGTTTCCCTGCTTTGACTATCCGGGCCAGCTGGCTACTTCTGAAATTCGAGTGCGCGTCCCCCAGCAGTACCTCGCAATCTCAAACGGCGAGCTAGTTTCGACCGCAACCCTGGGCGACGAGAAAATCTACCACTGGCTGCAAAAGGAGGTCCACCCCAGCTATTTGATGACCCTGGCCGTGGGCGACTTTGCCGAACTGCGGGACGAATGGCAGGGCAAACCCGTCACCTATTACGTCGAAAAAGGCCGAGAAGCCGACGCCCGTCGCACCATGGGCGACACCCCCGCGATGATCGAGTTTTTTAGCCAGACCTACGGCTACCCCTACGCTTTTCCCAAATACGCCCAGGTCTGCGTCGCCGATTTTATTTTTGGCGGTATGGAAAACACCTCCACCACGCTGCTCACCGACCGCTGTTTGCTGGACGAACGCGCCGCCCTCGACAACCGCAACGCCGAGAGTTTGGTGGCCCACGAGCTAGCCCACCAGTGGTTTGGCGATCTGGTGGTGATCAAACACTGGTCCCACGCCTGGATCAAGGAAGGTGCGGCCTCCTATGCCGAGGTGCTCTGGACCAACCGGCAGTATGGCCCCCAGGAAGCCGCCTACTATTACCTGGAAGAAGCCCGCAGCTATCTGAGCGAAGACAGCTCCCGCTATCGCCGCCCAATGGTGACCCATATCTACCGCGAGGCGATTGAGCTCTACGACCGCCACCTCTACGAAAAGGGAGCCTGCGTCTACCACATGATTCGGGCCGAGCTAGGCGACGAGCTGTTCTTCAAGGCAATCCACACCTTTGTACAGGACAACGCCCACAGAACGGTGGAAACGGTCGATCTGCTGCGGGCAATCGAGAAAGCTTCGGGTCGCAACCTGCAGTTTCTGTTTGACCAATACGTCTTCCGGGGCGGCCATCCCGACTACAAGGTGGCCTATAGCTGGGACGGCGACAGCAGCCTGGCCAAGCTCACCGTCACCCAGACCCAGGCGACTCCCGGCGACAGCAGCAGCAAGAGCGGGCTGTTTGACCTGAAAATTCCGATTGGCTTCGGCTTTGTCAAAGACGGGAGCGTTTCGCTCCAGCGTTTCTCGGTGCGGATTCACGAATACGAGCAGAGCTTCTACTTCCCCCTGTCTGAAAAGCCCCAGTTTGTCAGCTTTGACCTCAACAACGCCTACCTCAAGACCGTGACGCTGGAATACCCGCTGGCCGAACTCAAGGCCCAATTGCAGCACGATCCAGATCCGATTTCGCGGATCTATGCGGCAACAGCAGTTGCCAAAAAGGGCGGATTGGAGGCCGTAAAAGCCCTAGCAACGGCGCTGACACAAGATCCCTTCTGGGGGGTGCGGGTCGAGGTGGCGGGTCAGTTGGGCAGCGTCAAGCTCGATCAGGCGTTTGCGGCTGTGGCGGCAGGGCTGAAAGACCCGGAGGCGCGGGTGCGGCGAGCCACGGTGAGCGCGCTGGCCAAGATCAAAACCCCAGAGAGCTTTGCTGCCCTCCAGCCAATTGCCGAGCAGGGCGACGCCAGCTACTATGTCGAGTCGGCGGCGCTGTCGGGCTTGGGTAGCATTGCCGCCAGCTTCAGCGATCGGCCCGAAATTGACGCAGCTCTAGACCTCTACCGCCGCGTCTTAGCCGAACGGGCGGGCTGGAACGAAACCGTGCGCAGCGGGGCCATGGCTGGCCTGAGTCGGCTCAAGACCTCGGAAGCCGCGCTCAATCTGATTCTGGACTACACAGCAGCAGGAACATCTCAAGCCCTCAGGCTCTCGGCAATTCGGGCGCTGGGCTCTATTTCTACGGGTCAGACTCCAGTGAATCTAGACCGCATTCTCAACCGCCTGGAAGAACTGGCCTGCGAGTCGTTTTTCCTCACCCAGGTGGCGACTGTGAATGCTCTGGGCCAGATGGAAACCGCCCGGGCAATGGGAATTCTCTCGGATTTGGCTGACCAAACGCCCGATGGCCGGGTGCGCCGCTTGGCCGAAGAGGCAATTCAGCGGGTGCAGAAGGCCATCGGTAGCGACAAAGCCCTCAAAAAACTGCAGGAAGAGCTGAACCAGCTCAAGAAAGACAACCAGGAGTTGCGCAGTCGGTTGGAAAATCTGGAGGCCAAGGCTAAGGAAAGTTAGGTTCTAGGGCTGGCGCTACTTGATCACCGTACAGAAGTTGTTCAGGCCGAACTGAAAGTAGCGGTGGCGGAAGCCTCGAAATCCGGTAGTTTGAACCAGAACCGTTTCCAGACGAGCGCGATTGTAGTAGCGCTTGTGGTCGCGGATTTCGCGTTCGTCCACGATTTTGAGGCGGTAGGCGAGCAGTTCCAGCAAGGGCTGCGCCCAGATCGAAGGCACCGTCAAAATCAGCCTGCCATCCGGTTTCAGAACGCGACGCACCTCTTGCAGCATCGGCTTCTCCTGTTCGATATGCTCCAGAACGGCCAACATCGTCACCACGTCAAAACTGGCATCCGCGAAGGGCAGGACATCAGCCAGCTTTAGCTGAATCGTCTGGATGTTCTGGAACTGCATGGGCTGCACCTTGAAATCCACGCCAATTCCGGATTTGATGCGATTGGCCGCCGCCTTCAAAAACGTAGCCGAATGGCCACAGCCCACATCCAGCAGCTGTGCTCCGGCTGGAATCTGCGGCATCACCTGCCGAAACCGCAGCCACCGCAGCAGTGGTTCCAGCAAAACTTCTTCTGCCAAGCCAGTCCTCCTTGTGCTCTCGCAATAGCTTACAACGGCGTTGCAGAAAGGGGAATGTTGGATTTGCTAGAATAGGGGCATGAAATGTCCTCAATGCGATTCCACTCACTCGATCAAGAACGGGCACCGCAGCGGCAGGCAGTGCTACAAGTGCAAGCAGTGCGGGCGGCAATTC
>JBJTUI010000364.1:0-4077 GCA_046080625.1 Elainella sp.
TCTTCGTCCTCAACAACCAGAACTCGACCCAGCTTCACATCCTGCTGAAACCGGCCTGCCTCTGGCGTGACTGTGAGTGGCATGATATTACCTGCTTTTCGGCGTTTCTAGCCCATAGTAGCAGAATGGCAAAGCGCCACTCGCGGGAAGCGGCTTGATTTAAAAAAATAAATGTTATGCAGGCTACAAATTTCCTACTGGCCACAGCAGCGGTCGATTCCCAGGCTGTCTAGCAGCAGGTCGCTGACCGCATTGGCCACGGCAAATTCGCTAAAAAAGCTTTTCGAGAAGTCAAACGCCTGCATTTCCGTCACCATGGCAATCACCAGTGACCCCAGGTCGTTCTCGCCCTCCATCCGCTGCCGCACAAACACCTGGGCCGCCCGTTCGGCAATGGTTTGGTTGATCGCTTCAGGAATAAACTCCTGGTCAAGCCACTGATGTAGAGCGCTCTGTAACCACTGCCCTTCCTGCTGGGGGTTTTGGGCGGGCGGAAGGGTAACTGCCTGGATTGGGTCTGTCATAAGCGTTAAAACCAGCGTTAAAACCAAATGAAAAGTCTGCCTGCATCGGGACAATGCATCAAGCAATACAGCAAGGCGCTTCAGAGATTATGATGATGCTGTTTCCAGCCTATCGTCAACTGTCGCTCTGGCAGTAGAGACTTTGGCTCTGGGGCTATGAAGGCTTGCATCAGCCACCCGATTAGGCTTTCCCCAATCTCCTGGTCGAACTTCTCTGCCTCCTGACTGCGGTAACAGCTCACACCCATCACTTGCGCTCACTTGGCTTGCGCTCACTTTGTGGATCTGCCCGTGATTCCCCACTACAACATCGCTGCAATTGTTCAGGGCTATGCCCAGGGCTATTTTCTCATGGCCGATCCGGGCGAGTCTCTGGCCTGGTATTCCAGCCGTGAACGGGCCTTGATTCCGCTCGACCAGCGATTTCGCTATCCCCGCTCGCTCCAGCGGGTGTTGAACCAGGAGCGTTTTACCCCGGCGATCAACCGCAATTTTGCTGCTGTGGTAGCAGGCTGCGCCGACCGGGACACGACCTGGATCTCCGGGGAACTACAGCAGATCTATCTGGCCCTACACGAAGCGGGCTGGGCTCACAGCTTCGAAACCTGGCAGGGCGACGAGCTGGCGGGCGGCATTCTGGGACTGGCGATCGGCGGTGCCTTCATCGGTGAGTCGATGTTTTATCGCATTCCGGAAGGCTCTAAGGTGGCGATGGTGAAGCTGGTCGAATGGCTGCGGGCCCGCAATTTCCTGCTGTTTGATGCCCAGATGACCAATCCGCATCTAGAGCGCTTTGGGTCTTACCTCGTCTCCGAGCAGGAGTACCAGGTCTTGCTAGAACAGGCGCTGCGCCGTAGCTGTAACCTGATCTAGGCTGTTTTAGGGCCAGATTAGGGCCAGGATTCGAGATTGGGCCTATTCACGCAAACGCTTCAGCCGTTCACTTTACCGCGACTCGCCGCACGGCAAACAAACTGCCCAACAGCCCCACCGAACAGCCCAACCCCAGCAGGGCCAGCGGTAGAAGCAGAGTCCGCAGCGGGTTCTGGACGTTGCCAGTGACGTATTGAATGAACTCGGACTGCTGGGCCAGCAGACTGGCCAGAAACTGCTGGGTGGCGGCAATCAGTCCCCAGGCAAACCCGGCTCCGACAATGCCCAGCACCAGCCCCTGCAAAATAAACGGTAGGTAGATCCAGGTAGTGGTTGCGCCCACCAGCCGCATCACCTCAATTTCGCGCCGCCGCGCCATCACGATCAGGCGAATCGTGGTCATGATCACGGCAATGGCGGTGAGGGAAAGCAGCGTGATCATACCGAGGCTGAGCCAGCTAAGACCGCGATTGAGCTGGCTGATCCGCTGGACGGCCTCATCGACATACTGCACCGCATCCACGCCCTTGACCTGTTTGAGCTGGCTAGCCAGTTCTGCAACGGCATCCGCCTGCCGCACTTTTACCTTCAGTTCATCCACCAGGGGATTGCCGTTCAGCTGTTCGGTGGCACCGGTCAGATCGGCCAGCCCCATCTCCTGCACCAGGGACTCCCAGGCCGCTTCTTTGCTGACTGCCCGGACGCTGGCCACCTGGGGCAGGTCTGCCACCACTGGTTTTAGGTCGTCGGCCTGTACCCCGGTTTCTAAATACACAGAAACTTCAAGCTGGCTGCCAAATTGGGTCAGCAGCCCTTCTACCTGCCAGGAGGTCTGGAGGCTCATGCCAAATAGGAACAGCAGCACCGTTACTGTACTGACTGCGGCCCAGTTCATCCAGCCGCCGCGCTTCAGACCCAGCAGGGTTTCCCTCAGCAAATAGTCGGATTTGGTGAGAACTTGCAGTACGCTCATGCTGCTCCTTACTTGAATCGAATTGCTAGGCTCGAATTGCTGGACTCGAATTGCTGGACTCGAATGCCAAACCAGCGGCTAAAAACCAGTTCTGATCAGGACTTTACCCAAAATTGACAAGTCCTGCCTCTAGCTGGGCATTGTGCTTGGGTGAATTATAATCGCCTGCGTAAAAAGCGCGAGCCCACAGCGGCAAAATCGGACGCCATTGCCGGATCGCTCCGCAAAACTAGGGCAATTTTGCCCAGCAGAATTTCAAATTTTGATAAAGCAGCTGTACAATCACGCCCTTGTTATTCAAGCCGTGATAAATGGCAATTCGTATTTATTCGGATTGGTATTCTTTGAATATTTCGCAATTGCAAATCCAGGTCATTCTCATCTAAGTGACTGATTCTAGAACTAAAAATATCGGTCAAATAGCGGAGGGTGATTCTCTGTGTTATTTCTGACAGTAGAAACAACAGCACATTCACCTTTGCTCCTGATCAAAAAGGATTCTGACCTATGAAATTCGCTACTCAACTTGGCACCAGCTTACAAACCCTGCTGCGGACCGCCGCTCTGAGCGCTGCCGCTGTCGGTACAGTTACGGTCGGTACAGTTACGGTCGGTATATTGGCCTCAGCTCAACAGGCCCAAGCCGGTACATTCCACAACGGCTGGAACTACTCAATTGACTCTTTCAACGATGGAACCGAAGGCCGAATTATCGGTGAGAACAGCAAGTTTGAATTCTATGGCATGGCCTCCAAGCAAACCAAAGACAAGGTTTATTTCGCCTTCACTTCCAACCTGTCGCTCAATGGCTATGACGACGCGGGGGCGCTGAATAAAAAGATCAGCTACGGCGATTTGTTTTTGAATTTCACCAATCCAACCAGCTTCAACCAGGCTGACGGCAAACTCTACGGCGTTCGGTTTGACAACACTAACGACACCCGCTTCACCAGCCAGCGCACCGTCACCAGTGGCCGTAGAACCCGGACGATCACCGAGACGAAAGCGCCTGAACTGGGCCTTTACCAAAACGTCACCACAACCAGCTACACGACGCGCAACCGTGGCTACAGCAGCCCGGACCACCACACCAAAACGGTCGCTAGCTACAAAGGTCAGGCTTCCTACGGCGATCTGGCCGCCAACACCAGCTATTTTGACAACAGCAAAGCCGCCCTGACCAACATGGCTTCAGGCAGCTTCCTGGGTGGGATTCAAGCCATCGCTGACTTCAAGGGGCTGGGCCTAGATTTTGCTAACTTCAACACCAAGGGCACCTACACCTTCGGCTTCAGCATCGACAAGGCACTGTTGCCCAACGGCAAGTTTGTCGCCAACCTGTTTGCCGAGTGCGGCAATGACGGCATGGTGCTGACGGGCGAACTGACGGATGTGCCCGAGCCTTCGGTGATGGCTGGTCTGGCGGTGGTGGGTCTGACTGTGGCGGCCAGTCGGGTCAAGAAGGTAGCCAAGCAGCAGGCAGCCTCCTAGGGCACCTGTTGAGAAACTTGAGAAACTGTTGAGAGTTTGATTGTTAAGTATTACAGTTGTAGATAAGTTAGATTGAGGGTAATTGCTCAACCTAGACAGAATAGGGGGTTCAGACCTCTTGCCGACCATTTTCAGAAATTTTCTGCAAGCATAATTACGAATTTGGCGCTTTTGACATATTTCTCTGGACACAAAATGGCTGAAACCCCTATTCTT
>JBJTUI010000365.1:0-11893 GCA_046080625.1 Elainella sp.
AATTGGGTTGATGGCAACAACCGACTTTAAAGATTATTACGCCTCCCTGGGAGTCAGCAAATCTGCCACTGCTGACCAGATTAAGCAAGCGTTTCGCAAGCTAGCGCGTAAATATCACCCGGATGTGAACCCAGGCGACAAATCTGCCGAAGCCAAATTTAAGGAAATTAACGAAGCCTACGAGGTGCTGTCGGATACTGAGAAGCGCCGCAAATATGACCAGTTTGGTCAATACTGGAACCGGGTTGATGCGGGCGGTACAACTGGCACAGGCTTCGACCCCTCTGGCTTTGACTTCAGCCAATATGGCAGCTTTGATGACTTTATCAACGAACTACTGGGCCGATTTGGTGGCGCAGGCCCGAGCAATCGCGGCTATTCTAACTACCGGACACCCGGTGGCCCCAGCGGGTATGGTAGCACTGGGTTTGGCGGCCCTGGATTTGGCAGCAACGACTCCGGCGGCTATCGCGACACGGCCCCCAGTCAGGATCTGGAATCAACCCTGGTGCTTACCCTTTCAGAAGCGTTCCACGGCGTCCAGAAGCGGCTGAACCTGGGCAACGAAACAATCACCGTGCGGATTCCGGCAGGGGCTAAACCGGGCAGCCGTATTCGGGTGAAAGAAAAAGGCCAGATCAACCCGCTGAATCGGCGACGCGGTGATCTGTATCTGGTCGTGGAAATCAAGCCCCATGCGTTCTTCCGGTTTGAGGGCGACAACCTCACCTGCGAAGTGCCGATTGCGCCAGATGAAGCTGTTTTAGGGGCGGCGATCGAAGTTCCCACACCCGACGGCAGCGTCACCATGAACGTTCCGGCGGGGGTGCGCTCTGGGCAAACCCTGCGGCTGCGGGGCAAGGGCTGGCGGACTCCCAGCGGCAGTCGAGGCGATCAGATGGTGAAGCTGGTGATTGTGCCACCTGCTGATATAAGTCCAATTGAGCGGGAGCTCTACGAGAAACTACGGGCGAACCGGGCCACCGATCCGCGTCAGACTCTGAAGCAGATCACGCTTTAAATAGCCGGGTAAGAAGTTGGCTAAGGAGCTGAGTTTGATTAAACCTGCGCCCCCAACCTCCCACTCTTCTCCCAATCATTGCGCCGACCAACTTAGCCAGTTCTAGCTGAGCCGAGTTGTAGCCGGGTTGGCAGATCTAAAGGGGGGCTGAGCCGATTCGCTCACAGCGCAAATTGTACCGATACAAATAATCATAAAAACAGGGATGAGCTGTACTGCTTGCCCCTGTTTTTGCTGTTGGGCAGAACTAAAGCAGAGATTTACAGGCCAATTCAGCTTTCAGTTTCAAGGGACTTTGATGTAAATAAAGCTAAATCGGCTGCTTTTCTAAGCGGTACAGTTGTGATAAAAGTAATTAGCCAAAATTGTTCAAATACAGAATTTGACACAGGAATCTCCCATGAATGCTTCCTTAAAATCTCCGTTCAAGCGGCTCGCCCTGTTGTTGGGGGTGCTGTCTCTCACCGCCAGCTGCGCGCCAACGACCACAACCACCACGACCAGCAGCCCCGCCGCTACGACTGCTGCCAGCCCCGCCGCTAGCCCTGAAGCGGCTTCTGCCCCAGCCATCTCCACCGATGGCGATGTAATTATCGCGTCCAGTCTGCCCATGACCGGCAGTTCCCTCGGACAAACCCAGACGATCGTCAACAGTATTCAGCTGGCCCTAGACGAAGTCAATTCCAAGGTCTGCGACGGCAAGCTGACGGTGGGCTTCCAGACCTACGACGACGCTACTGCGGCTGCGGGCAAATGGGACCCGGCCCAGGTGACTTCCAACTCCAATAAGATTGCTGCTGATAACAAAATTGTCGCCGTGATTGGCACCTTCAACTCTGGTGCTGCCAAGCTGGCGATCCCGATTTTCAACCCGGTTAACCTAGTGATGGTCAGCCCCGCCAACACCTACCCTGGCCTGACCAAACCCGGCACGGGCGAAAAGAACGAACCCGACACCTACTACCCCGGCGGCAAGCGCAACTATGCTCGCGTCGTGCCTGCTGACGACCTGCAGGGCGCGGCGGCGGCCAACTGGTCCAAGGCGCTGGGCGTTCAGAAAGTCTATATCCTGGACGACCAGGAGCTTTACGGCAAGGGGATTGCCGATGTCTACAACAAGACCGCCCAGGCGATTGGTCTGGAGGTGCTGGGTCAGGAAGGCATCAACCCCAAGGCCAGCGACTACCGGGCTCTGATGAACAAAATTAAAGACCTCGGCCCCGACATGATCTACTTCGGCGGTATCACCCAGAACAACGCCGGTCAGTTGATCAAGGACATGCGCAACGTCGGCATGACGGACGTGAAGTTCATGGGTCCAGACGGGATCAACGAACAGGCTCTGATCGACGCTGCGGGCAAAGATGCGGAAGGCGTCTACGCCACCTTTGGGGGGATTCCGCCCAAGGAGCTGACCGGCAAAGGTAAAGAGTGGTACGACGCCTACAAGGCCAAGTTCAACTCCGAGCCCGAGCCCTATGCCGCCTATGGCTACGAGGCTGCCCAGGTAGTGCTCCAGGCCATTGGCAAGGTTTGCGAAGGCGACCGGGAGAAAATTCGCGAGGCAGTGATGTCTACTCAAGAATTCCCCGGCCTGCTGGGCAACTGGAGCTTCGACGAAAACGGCGACACCACCAGCACCAAAATGTCGGGCAGCGTAGTCAAGGATGGCAAATGGGAGTTTGCTGAAACCCTGGATGCGAAGTAAACGCTGGTCAAAACGCCGCTAAATTTCAGTTCATCACGGGGCAGTTAGACGCTAACCCAAGTCACTCCCAAATCAGGGAATCGATTTGAACTCATGTTAGGTGTTTCAGGGGCAAATGCAGGTCGTTTGCCCCTTTTGTAGATTTCAGAACCTCAAAATCCCTCAAGCCCCCTTAAGACCCGACACCTGCGCCTGACTCGCTGGAGGCGCAAGCAAACCTCTTCCGTTCCCCCTATCTGTCGTTTGTAGCGATTATTTTTATGAAGCAGTGGCAGAAAGTGATTTTGTACCTGGCCGTTGCCTACCTGGTTCTCCTGCTCGGGCCAATTGCCGGTTTAGATATTCCAAGAATTATTCAAGACATTATTCGTAGTCCATCCCTGCTGGTGACGCAGCTCCTGGTTGGCTTGATCAACGGCGCAATTATTGCGATCATCGCCCTGGGATACACCCTGGTCTACGGCATCATTGAGCTGATCAACTTTGCCCATGGCGACCTCTACATGCTGGGCGGGTTCATGGCCCTGACGGTGATCGGCGCGTTTGGCCTCCAGGATGGTGCCCCCTTCCTCACGGCAATTATCCCGATGCTGGTGGCGCTGCTGGCGGCTGCCGGATTCTGCGCTGGGCTGAATGTGCTGACCGAGCGCTACGCCTACCGACCGCTGCGCAACGCCCCTCGTCTGGCTCCGCTGATTTCAGCCATTGGGATGTCGTTCATTTTTCAGAACCTGGGCCTGTTTTGGGGCGGGCTGCGCTCCTTCATTCCAATCATGGGCAACACGGCAGCCGCGCCCAAGAGCTTCCCCGACCTGCTGCCCCGGATCGATATCCTCCAGTCTCTGGGCATCCAGACCAAGGTAGACTTCACGCTCAAGGATATGATCGTGCTGCTGGTGGCCCTGGGGCTAATGGTGGGGCTGAACCTGTTTATTTACCGCACTCCAGCCGGAAAGGCGATGCGGGCCGTGGCCCAAAACCGCGACGCCGCTAAAATCGTCGGCATCAACGTAGACCAAATCATTGTCCTCACCTTCTTGATTGGGGGAGCGCTGGCCGGGGCTGCCGGACTGCTGGTGGGGCTCTACAACAACACGGTCGTCTTCACCATGGGCTTCACGGCAGGGCTGCGGGCTTTCACGGCGGCGGTGCTGGGCGGGATTGGCAACGTCACGGGCGCAATGCTGGGCGGGATTTTGATTGGCCTGCTCTCGGCCCTGAGTGACCAATACCTCTCGAGCCGCTGGACGGATGCCTGGGTATTTGGTGTACTGGTGCTGATCCTGGTGTTTCGCCCAAGCGGCTTGCTGGGTGAAAACCTGCAAGAGAAGGTTTAGGGAGGCCAAGGGTGGAAGATCTAAAAGACAAATCTGTGCAGCCGTTTTCGGGCCAGGGGTTGCTGCCGCTGCTGCGCTCTAGCGCAGTTTTAGGCACGGTGGGAGCCCTGACGGTGCTGCTGTTTGGTGGCTGGAGCGGCGCTGTGATTGGCTGGCTGCTGGGCACGGGCGTTGGCTATATGGGCACCCACGACAAGCTGATTGCCAACCCCAAAACTGGCGCTGTGATCGGCAGCTGGGCCGGGCTGGGGCTGGGCCTCTGGTTAGCCGTAGCCAGTCTGGTCGAAGGCTTGGTGCTGCGGCCCCTGTCGGGTCGTCCGGCAATTCCGTTCGGGCAGGCGCTGCTGTTTGGTTTGGTGGGGCTGGGGCTGGCAGTCGCTTCATCAACCCTGATGGCCGCCTTTCAGGGGCTGGCCAATCCGGCCCAGAAGCGTGCTACTTGGTTGACGCTGGCCTTCATTCTGCTGCTGTTTCCGTTTGTCGATCTATTCGCGGGCACCGGCTGGATTGCCACCGTAATCCAGATCCAGATTTTTGCGATGCTGGCCCTGGGGCTAAATATTCCCGTAGGCTACGCGGGCCTGCTTGACCTGGGCTACGCCGCCTTCTTTGCGATTGGAGCCTACACGACCGGGATGCTGTCTTCGCCCCACCTGGGGATTGAGTGGAACTTCTGGATCGTGATCTGGATCGCGGCAGCCGTGGCGGCGGTTGCGGGCCTGATTCTGGGTTCGCCCACCCTGCCCCTGCGCGGCGACTACCTGGCTATTGTCACCCTGGGTTTTGGGGAAATCATCCCGATCGTGTTCCGCAACCTGACCGAAATCAAAATTGTCGAGCCGATCTCCAGTCTGTTGGCAACGCTGTTCAACCGGCCCGAGCTGGCGATTTGTCTAGTGGGCTGCGACGAGCCCTTTAACCTGACCAACGGCGAAACCGGCATCAACCCCATCGGACGGCCCTCCCTGCCCTTCATCGGCACCTTTGGCACCAATCCATTTCCCTGGTACTACCTGGTGCTGGGTCTGGTGCTGCTCTCGATGTTCATGATTGGTCGCCTGCGCGACTCGCGGCTGGGGCGGGCCTGGAATGCGATTCGGGAAGACGAGCTGGCCGCCAGTGCCATGGGGATTAACCGGGTCAACGTCAAGTTGCTGGCCTTTGCCATGGGGGCAACTTTCTCCGGATTTGCCGGAGCCTTCTATGCCTCCTACATCACGGCGATCTTCCCCAGCGTGTTTGACTTCTCGGTTTCGGTAATCATCCTCTGTATGGTGATTTTGGGCGGTCTGGGCAACATGACCGGCGTCCTGCTGGGCTGCATCATCATCATGTCTGCCGACCGGCTCTACCTGCCCCGGCTGGCCGAAGTGCTGAAGGGGTTGCTTAACACCTCGATTTTGCCCAACATCAGCAACCCGGCCCTGCGCGACTTTATCGCCATCAGCTTTGACCCAATCCAGATGCGGCTGTTTCTGTTTGGGCTGGTGCTGGTGATCATGATGATCGTCCGACCGGAAGGGCTGGTGCCGAGCGCCCGCCGCAAGGCCGAGCTGCATTCGGAAGACGCGGCCATGAACGAATCGCTTGCTGACGTAAGGAGTGCCTAAGGAGAACGCCATGCTGCTGCTAGAAGCTCACCAGCTGACAATGCGGTTTGGCGGGTTGGTGGCCGTCAACGCCGTGGACCTGATCCTCGAATCGGGCATGATCGCCAGTCTAATTGGCCCCAACGGGGCGGGCAAAACCACCTTCTTTAACATGCTGACTGGCCTCTATGTGCCGACCAGCGGCAGGCTGTTTTTGCAGGGCCAAGATATCACCGGGGTCCAGCCCCATCGCCTCACCCGCTACGGTATTGTCCGCACCTTCCAGAACATCCGCCTGTTTGGCAACATGACGGTGCTGGAAAATGTGCTGGTCGGACGACATTGCCGCATGCACACGGGTCTGGTGGGCACCCTGTTTCGTCCGCCCCAGGCGGTCAACGAAGAGACGACCGCTCGACGCGCCGCCCTGGAGCTGCTGGACTATGTGGGGTTGGGCACGGCCCGCGCCAACGAGTTTGCCAAGAACCTGCCCTACGGTGCCCAGCGGCGGCTGGAAATCGCCCGCGCCCTCGCCTCCGACCCCAAAATTCTGCTGCTGGATGAACCCACCGCCGGGATGAACCCCAACGAAACCGCCGACCTGACCCGATTCATCTACCGGATTCGGGATGAACTCAACCTGACGGTGCTGCTGATCGAGCACGACATGAAGGTGGTGATGGGAATCTCCGACCGGGTGAGCGTGATGGAATACGGAGCCAAAATTGCTGAGGGCACACCTGCCGAGGTGCGGGCCAACCCCAGGGTGATTGAAGCCTACCTGGGTAAGGAAGATGAAAGCTCGCCCTCCCCCAATCCGGCCTCTGACCCAGCCCAATTCAACCACCACGGCGACGCCAATCCGGTTTCAGTTGACGGAACGCCCGAAAGCGAAGGATAAGCCATGCTTGAACTAGTCGATGTCCATACCTACTACGGCAACATTGAGGCGCTGAAGGGAATCACGCTCAGCGTAGAGCCGGGAGAAGTGGTAACGCTGATTGGCAGCAACGGAGCCGGTAAAACCACGACGCTACGCACGATTCAGGGGCTGCTGCGTCCTAAGCAGGGCCAGGTGAAGTTTGAAGGGCGCGACCTCAGTACAGTCAACACCGAGGAAATCGTCCGCATGGGCATCGCCCAGAGCCCCGAGGGCCGGATGATCTTTCCCCGGATGACGGTGCTGGAAAACCTAGAAATGGGAGCGTTTCAACGGCAGGACCGGTCGGGCATTAAGGCAGATATGGAGCATGTGTTCGAGCTGTTCCCCCGCCTGAAGGAGCGAATTGCCCAGAAGGGCGGCACCCTCAGCGGCGGTGAACAGCAAATGCTGGCAATTGGCCGCGCCCTGATGGCCCGCCCCCGGCTGCTGCTGCTCGACGAACCCAGTATGGGTCTAGCTCCGATGCTGGTCAACCAGATCTTCTCGATTATTCAAGAGATCAGCGCCGAGGGCATGACGATTCTGCTGGTCGAGCAAAACGCCCGCATGGCGCTCACCGTAGCTAATCGGGGCTATGTGCTGCAAACCGGCGAAATCGTCCTGACCGGTGACGCTAAGGAGCTTCAGGTCAACGAAACCGTGCGCAAAGCCTATCTGGGCGAGGAATAGCTGGGGACGAGTCAGGCAGAAACTATCAGGCGCAAGCCCTCTAGGACAAGTCAGGGGTAAGGCATTAGGGGCAAATAGCTAGGAACACCTCCCGAGATTCCGCGCTACGATGCAAGCTGAAGCGCCTGTCCAGTCAAGTTGATCTCTGGCCATGTTTATCTACGACCCCAAACTCTGCCTGCCCTCCTCGGAAGAACTGCCCGACTGCGACGACAAGCCCGTGGATAACGAACTGCAAGACCTCGTCCCCGGTCTACTCAAGGCCATTCTGGCCGGATATTGGAAAGACCGCTGGGACTGGTTCTTTGGCGTTGATATGGGCATCTACTACCACCCGGACCTGCCCGCAATAGTGCCCGATGGCTTTCTGAGCCTAGGGATTCCGCGCCTGATCGACGAAGACCTGCGGCTCAGCTACGTGCTCTGGGAAGAACAGAAGGTGCCAACACTCGTGCTGGAGGTAGTGTCCCACAAGCGCAGAGGCGAATACAGCAGCAAGAAGGCGCTCTATGCCGAGATGGGCGTGCAATACTACGCCATCTATGCGCCAAGACGCAAACGCAAGCCGAAGCTGGAAGTCTATGAGCTGGTGGGGCAGGAGTATGAGCTGCTGCCCGGAGAGCCCGTCTGGCTGGCAGACGTTGGGCTGGGACTGGGGCGAGATCGAAGCACCTATCTCGGGATCGAACGCGAGTGGCTGTACTGGTACGATGCGGCTGGACAGCGGCTGGCCACCCCAGAAGAACGGGCCGAACAGGCTGAAGAACGGGCCGAACAGGCTGAAGGACGAGCCGAACAAGAGCAACAGCGAGCCGAGCAGGCTGAACAGCGGCTCCAATCTCTGCTAGAGCAGTTGCGGCAGCAGGGTATTGATATCGATAATCTCTGATTCTCGCTTTCGTAAATGCGGGTCTACAGGACAGCCCCTATCCATCCCCTCTGTAGGTTTTTAGCCAGAACAATGATCGAAATTCCCGATCAGGATCAAATTGGCTGGCCAATTGAAAATCTCTCAATTTAGGGAGACGGGCTGGCCGCTGGAGCAGGGCTGGCTTCAGGCTGGGCGGGTGCTGGCTCGGCGGGTGCAGGGCTGGCTTCGCTGGCCGGGGCGGTTGGGCTGGCCGCAGGTGAAGGGCTGGGCGAAGGGGCAGTCGCCATCTTGGTGATTTGATCTTTGAATTGGGCGGGTGCGAGGTTGGCAGCGGAGGTAAATAGGGGTTCAGCTTCGCTGGTTTTGCCCTGGGCCTTCAGCACAATTGCTTTGCCCAAAATTGGTCGAAAATCCTGGCTGTTGGCCTGACTGGCCTGGTCATAGATTGCCAGAGCATCGTCAAACCGATCCTGCCGGGCGTAGACTTCACCCAGCAGCAGCTGCACCGAGGCCACGTCCACCGCACCGGGCTGGGCCTTGTTCACCTCATCGGCGCTTTTGATCGTATCTTGCAGCAGGCTGACGGCGGCCTCCGGGCGGCTCTGCTCCAACAGCAGGTCAGACAGTCCCTTGAGGGCGTTGACGCTGCCAGGGTGCTTTTCCAAAATCGAGCGGTACAAATCAGCGGCAGCTTCCCGGTCGCCCATGCGCTGTTTGGTTTGGGCTAGCAGGACGCCATAGTCGGGCTGGTCGGGGTTGAGGTCGGCCAGCTTTTGCAGGGGCTCAACCAACGCATCCAGCTTGCCCTGTTGAATTCGAGTGTCTACCAGACCCCTGAGGGCTGTCTGGTTGTCGGGCTCGCGCTGGAGCACCATCTCGTAGCCCTTGGCCTGGGCCTCCAGATCTGCCGTTGGCGAGCTGCTGGGCTGGGGAGAAGGGGGAGCCGTATCGCTGCGGCTCTGTTGAAACGCACCGCTAAACGGCAAAATCACCGAAAAGCCCACGAAGGCCAGCACTCCGACCGTCATTACCGTGACTGTGAGCCAGCGATTCCGGTTCTTAGACACAGACTACCCCCATATTGCTTGCGAGGATGGACAGGAAGACAAAATCTCCAAATCTGTTTTACCTAAATTTGGCAATTTATGATCGCTTAATTTAGGATGAGTTATTCAAGTACTGAGAGAATTCTTGACCGAGATCCCTGATTCTTGATGGCTCAGATTGTATAAACAGATCAGCTTGTATAAGCAGATATGGATGAATCGGTCGGGCAACAGCTCATAGCTCTCTATCGAGCGATAGCAGAGTGCATTTAACCTGGGTTGTCGCCAACCTGAGTGCTAACCTAGTGTTAAATTCACACTAGACTGTAGTGTGGCTATTTGCAGACTGCTATTGTGCTAACGGTAGGGGTACGTCCTGCCGGTGTCAAGGAGGTTCTATGAGTACCGACCCGAATCAATCCTCTAAGTTACCTAGATCGGCCTCGTCTGCCCAGTCGCGAACCAACCAGTCGCGAACCAACCAATCGCGAACCAAGGGCCAGACGAACCCAGCCCCCGAACCTTCCTCACCAGCGGAACCCATGACTGACCAACCATCAAATTCTACACTCGCAACTCCTCCCACCCGTATCCCCGCTTCTGAATCTGCTGGGTCTACCAACCCGCCAGCGACTGAACCGGCTATTTCAACGTCATCTACTGCCGTGCCTAAAACTGGAACCCAACCCTCACCTGATCCCACACCGACCGAAGTACCGCCCGAAGCAGCCCCTGAGCCCGAAGCAGCCGCTGAACCTGTAGATGGTTCAGGTTCATTAGAGAGCCCAGCGTCCGAAAGTACAGGAGCTGCCAGCCCCGAAGCTGCAAGCACCGAAGCCGAAAGTGAAGCCGAAAGCACCGAAACCAGCCCCGAGCCTGAGGCTCTACCTGAGGTCCTGCAAGCCGCCAGTTCTACATCTGCTGCGGAATCGATCAACTCTGCTGCCAGCTCTACATCTGCCGCCAGCTCTACAGTGGACAGTCCTGCCACAGACTCCGACTCTGATAGCCCAGCAGAAATTAGCTCGGTAGAAACTCCGGCAGAAACTAATTCGGCAGAAACCAGCCCGGCAGAAACCAGTTCAGTAGAATCTGCTCCGGCCAAGCCGGCCAATCATTCGCGTAATCAGCCTATTCCGCCCGCTAGCGAACCGATGCAATATCGCGCCATTGGTCTGGTGCGGGGCAAATACGCGCCTTCGGAAGAGCAATTCACCCGGGGCTCGATCTTCACGGATGATGGGGTGACGATCGACGCAGTACTGTTGGGGCGCGTCATGAGCCTGGTTAAGAAGCACATTGATTTGGCCGAGTCGCATCTCTGGGTCGTGTATCCCCGCACCCGCGAGAAGAATTTGGAACTCCACATGCAGATTGTCGGCGTCTGGGAACCCGACAAATTGAACCGCATGGCTGAGGAAGAAACGGCTTTTGCTGCCACAGACGAAGACCTGGAAACCGATGAAACGGAGGCCGAAGCGGATGCACTAGAGGCGGCTGATCAAGCTGGTGAGGCTGGGGGAGAGGCTGAAGAGACGGAGGAATCCGATGTGGCATCCGCATCTGGAGAGGCTGCTGACGCGCCTGCTGATCTCCAGGATGACTCGGCCAGCGAATCAACCAGCGAATTGGCCAGCGAGCCTGTTAGTGAGGCTGCGGGTGAGGCTGCTGATGAAACAACGGGTGAGACCGCCAGTAAGTCTATCAACCCAGCCAGCGAGTCCACCAACAGCCCCGGCAGCTCTGACGGTGGGGAAGACCTGGACGACTGCTATTTCTCGGTGCGAGGCGAAGTGGTCTTTCAAGCCGAGGAAGACCAGCGGCTGTTGGTCAAGATTCGGCGAGCTCCCAAACCTGGTGAGACTGAAGGTAAGGCCTTTAAAGTTGCGCTCAATGGCACCTTGGCTGGCAAAGCTCTGGGCTATTTCTGGGATCTACAGGTGCGTCGTACCGGCACTGACCTGATCGTCCAGGAAGCGACGCAGATTGGCATGGTGCCTCCCCAAAAACGCACACCCGGCAAGCGAGGTGGGCCAGGAGGCCGCAGACCCCCGGCCCGGCGTGGAGCTGGTGGACCTCCGCCTCGGCGCAACGGACAGGCCAGCCCTCCTCGGCGACGCTGGGACAACCGGGAAGGCGGACGCGAACCAGGCCGGGAAGGCGGACGTGAAAATCGTCCCTACCGCAGCGAGCGCCCGACAGCTCCTGCTACGCCCAAACCGCCCGTGGCCAAACCAGTCAAGCGCCAGAAAGACGAGCCGACGGCCTGATGGGTAGCCTGGTGGATAGCCTGACCCAGCGACAGCGCTGTTGAGTCCTTGACAGCAGCTGATTGCGGCAGTTAGACGACAACTAAACAGGGCATTAAACAAAGCCCCTGTCCTGGATCAACCGAGACGGGGGCTTTGCTGTTGAGTAAGCTGAGCTATTCAATTCTGGTCAGCGTTCAATTCTAGCCAGCGCTGCGGGCTGATCCAGAGGCTCAACCGCGAGTTAAACCGCAGCCAGTTCAGGGCGGCGGCTGTTGCGGATGCCTTCGATGGCCTGGGCATAGTCGGATTGGCCAAACACGCCCGAGCCCGAAACAATGGCATTCGCGCCCACTTCCAGCACCTGCCAGGTGTTGTTAGCCTTCAACCCGCCGTCTACCTCAATCCAGGGATCGAGGCCGCGCTCGTCGCACATCTGCCGCAGCTTCTGAATTTTGGG
>JBJTUI010000366.1:0-3218 GCA_046080625.1 Elainella sp.
ATTGAATCTAGAAGAACTAGAGCAGACCCGTGTTAGCACCCGGTTTGCCGGTAGCCAGTTCCACTTTGACGATTTTGCCGCCCATTTTCATGATCCGCTGCTGCTCTTTGAACCAGCTGTCGTAGGGAACCAGCTTGGTAAAGTAGGTGTTTTGCAGTTCGCGCTGGGTGCGAATCCGCGACTGGCTCGGCACACAGGCCGTCACTTTGAACATCCGCATGGGGGGTCTCCTGTATCAATGAGAAATTGGGAAACTGCTGTTGAAATTTAAGCTCTATTAATTGGGATTTTAGATTGCCTGTCCTGGCCAACCAGAGCGGCAAACCCGATTGGAGAAGCTCCGTTGACGCAAATCTAAAATCAGAAACTTTAAAGTAAGCGGCACATGGCCCCTGAGAGCACTAAGTCTGGGAACCTGAAGTCAATCTTGGAGTGCGATAGCTCGATCACGGAATTCGATCCTCCAGCTATCCGCCCCAACATTCACCCCAGCTTCCCAGACTAGAAGAACCAGACTAACAAACTGCTAGGCTAGCGCTTCAGAATCTAGCTCAAGCCAGAGCAGATGTAGTCGAGGTAAACACCCATTTCCTTACCAGCATCAGCGCCCACCAGGCTAGCGGTGACTTCTTTGATGGCTTGGATAGCCTGCACGGTAGCAGCGATGGGTACACCCAGGGAGTTGTAGGTTTCTTTCAGGCCGTTCAGCACGCGCTCATCCAGAATCGAGGTGTCGCCAGCCAGCATGGCATAGGTGGCATAGCGCAGGTAGTAGTCGAGGTCGCGGATGCAGGCAGCATAGCGACGGGTGGTGTACATGTTGCCGCCGGGACGGGTGATGTCAGAGTAGAGTAGGGACTTGGCCACAGCTTCTTTGACGATAGCAGCCGCGTTAGCGCTGATCGCCGTAGCAGCCCGAACGCGCAGTTCGCCGCTGGAGAAATAGCTCTTGAGTTTGTCGAGAGCAGAGCTGTCCAGGTATTTGCCCTGAACGTCAGCCGAATTGATAACCGCAGTAATTGCGTCTTGCATGATTTGCTTCCTTAAAATCGAGTTTCTACAGTGTCTAAAGGCCGTTGTCTAGAAGCCAATGTCTAGCAGGCCACAGAGCAAAAGCCAAACGCTTTGCCGAACTTGTCAGATTGAGCGAGCCCAACCTTACTGCATCGCGCCGATCACGTAGTCGAAGTAGGTGCCAGCTTCAGAGGCATCGTCTCCAGACAGCAGCGAGGTAGCCACGTTCTTCATGGCGCGCACGCCTTCAACCACTGCGTCGATCGGGGTACCCAGAGATTTGTACATCTCGCGCACGCCCACGATACCGATTTCTTCGATCGGGGTAACGTCGCCGGAAACCACACCGTAGGTGACGAGGCGCAGGTAGTAGTCGAGGTCGCGCAGGCAGGTTGCGGTCATCTCTTCGCCGTAGGCATTGCCACCGGGGGACACCACATCAGGCCGCTTTTGGAATAGCTGGTCGCCCGCTTGCTTGACGATCCGCTCGCGAGAGTCGGTCAAAACTTGAGCGATGCGCAGACGGCGCTCGCCAGAGGTCACAAAACCCTTAATCCGATCCAGTTCACCGGGGCTGAGATAGCGAGCCTCGGCATCAGCGTTCACGATTGACTTCGTGACAATACTCATTAGTGGATTCCTCCGAAAAGCAAAATGTAACCTGAGATGATTAAACCGGCGTTCGCCCCCGAGGCAAACTAGAGCCGAGGGGACTAAAGCTAAAGGCTACTGGAGCAGTGTCTGACTTGACCGCGAGCAAGATCTTTGCTGTAAGCAAGATCGACCCAGCCAGATAACCTCGAAGACCAGTCCATGACCCGAGCGCCGCCCCAATCTAGACAGATCAGCACAAGCACTTGCAAGTACCGCATCTCTACAAGAGCCCTTAAGCAAGCTCAACAGCTCTGCGTCGAAGCGCTGCCTGGTCTGAACTCAGCCATCTTCCCGAATCATTGTCCGGCATTGGGTTCACATCCTTAAGCTGTTCGCAATATTTTGTAATATTCGGCTTAATTTGGGCCGAAATCTGTGGCTAAAAGTCGATTTCTTGAGTAGAAATGCTTATTAAGCTGGCCAACTCACTCGGAAAAATCAAATTAATCACAAAATTTTGTTGAAAACAGTTGGGCTTTATGAGGTGAAGTGCTTCGTGAGTAGGCTTCGATCCTGCTGGCTGTGATGGGAACAATGGAGACGCGCCGTGGTCCAACCAAACTTCAGGCCCGAGCTGAACGGCAGCCTACAGAGGTTTTCTAAAGATTTATGGCTGAACTCCAGGTCTAAATACTATGTCTAAACCAGCGACCAAAGCGACAGCAGATTCTGTAGCCCCAACCGCGATCACCCTAAACCCCATAGCCCCGAATCCCATAGCTTTTACAGTAGCAATTCCTACCTACAACGGGGCGCAGCGCTTACCAGAGGTGCTGCGGCGGCTACAGGCCCAGGTTGACTTGGCCGATTTGAGCTGGGAGGTGTTGGTGGTAGACAACAACAGCAGCGACGAGACCGGCAGCGTGATTCAGGCGTTTCAGACCGATTTTCCCTGTCCGCTGCGCTATCTGTTCGAGCCGCAGCAGGGCGCTGGGGCCGCCCGTCAGCTGGCGATTCGAGCCGCCCAGGCCGATTTAATTGGGTTTATCGACGACGATCTCTGGCCCGAGCCAGATTGGGTGATGGCCGCCTACCGATTTGGCCAGCAGCATCCCCAGTCCGGAGCCTACGGTAGCCGGGTTTCCGCAGACTACGAAGTTCCTCCTCCCCCCAAATTCAAGCGAATTCAGGCATTTCTTGCGATCACCGAACGGGGCGATCTGCCCCGGCTCTATCCACCCAGTCAACGACTGCTGCCGCCCGGGGCGGGGCTGGTGATTCGCAAGACCGCTTGGCTGGCAGCGGTACCGATCCAGCCGCCGTCGAACTGGCTAAAATTCAAGCGGGCCGATGGCAACGACTGTGGGGAAGACATCTCAGCCCTCACCTACATCCACCGCTGCGGTTGGGAGGTTTGGTACAACCCCCAGATGCAGCTCCGGCACCAGATTCCGGCCCGCCGATTGGACCGCGCCTACCTGCTGCCCCTGTTTCGCAGCATCGGCCTCAGCCGAGTCATTACACGCCTGACGGCAGTACCAGCCTGGCAACAGCCCCTGCTGCTGCTCGCCTACAGTCTCAGCGATCTGGTCAAGCTGCTGCGCCATTGG
>JBJTUI010000367.1:0-10776 GCA_046080625.1 Elainella sp.
CAGAATCGGCAGGTCGTAGTCGATCACAAAATAGAGGGCCGCCACGCCCGCATCGGTGGCCTGCCAGCGCCAGAATTCGGTGTTTTGGCGGGGCAGGCTAAACGGATCGATCTGCTCAGACGGCTGCGGCTCGACCTCAAATAAGCTGGTCTGGGCAGGGCCAGTCTGGGCAGAGCCAGTCTGGACGGGCGAACGCTGGATCTGCTGCTGAAACTGCCAGATCCGCTGCTTCCACTGGGATAGGGCATCTGGGCTAATCGGGCTGTTTGCCGTTGGCGTAACGCTATAGCAGCCCTTCAGCTCGGCGGCTGTAAACAGAGAGGGCTGATGTCCGCTAGTCGAATAATTACTGGAATCCTTGCTCACGTCAAATCGTGCAACGCGCCGTCTGTAAGTGTGGCACAGCCAGCGCTAATTGACTCAGATCAGGCTGGCTCAGGACTCGCTCAGGGCTGCTACGACCGCGTTAGCAAGATCTGGCTGGTCTGGCAGAATCCGGTAGGGAATGCCGCTGGTCTGCAAAAATCGCTCGGCCTCGCCGGGGTTGATCCAGACTAGACGAGTCTGATGGGCGGGGCGGTAGACGCCAATCGAGGCAATCTGGAGCCGAAACTGGCCTGCTCGGAAGTGGGGATTCAGGGCACCGTCATACTCAAATTTGCTCAGCATCAGCTGCCAGGCCGTAACGTGGCGGGTATCAACCGGGCTGTCGGCCACCGTGCGCGCCCGAAACACCGGCACCAGAGCCGCAAACGGAATCCGCACCGTCTGCCACTCGTCCGACTGGGCAGCCGTGTCAAACGAACAGCAGTAGGCCACGCCGTCCCAGCGGGTTTCGGTTCGCAGCATAAACTTATAGCGCTGGCCATCGCCCTTCACCCGCAGCTCTACGCCCTCGTAGGCGCTCAAATCAAGAGCAGGCTCCAAGTTGCGCGTCCGCACCGAGGCAAACCCGCCCGAATTGGCCGTCGAAACATTGCCCTCAAACGAGGCCATCCCGTCGGCAAACCGAATGCCGCTCTGGCTGACGCCGCCCATCACCACATCGTCCAGGGCTCCCCAGATCTCGGTGAAGTTGGTCGGGGCCGGTTGGCAGAACTCGAAAATGGGCCGCCGCACCACCCCAAACCCCTCGGCCCGCAGCTGCGTCAGCTGGGCCTGATCCAGCGCGGTTGGACCACAGGCCACAATTGCCCTGAGCCGGGTCGGCTGGTCGGCCTGTTCCAGATTCGGCTGCTCCAGACTCGGCTGCTCCAGACTCGGACTGTAGCCTGCTGCCGCCAGCTGGGCCAGGAGAGGTTGGGTCAACGCAGGCTCGCCCACCACCCAGACGCCGGTTTCTCCTGCCGGTTCTGGCCCTGTCGATCCTGTCTCTGCCGGTTCTAGCTCTGCCGATCCTGGCCCAGCTGCCGAACTCACCAGTATCCGCCCGTCTACTTTTGGATCGGGGCGACTGCCAAACCACTGCTGGAACCAGTCGAAGTTGCTCAAAATTGGAACGGCCCCGTAGTAGGACAGGGTTTTGAGGAAGCGGCCCAGATCCCAGGAGGAGTTTTGCGAAGTCATGGCGGCTGTCGGGAGTTGAAGAGGACTAATAGAGGAGGACTGATGAAAGAGAGGGTTTCTTTTACTCTATCGAGTTCTATCGAGTCCTGAAGCAAGTCCTGATATAGAGACCCAAGCGAATTGGATTTAAGCACTGGCCCTGCTGGTCGCGGATTTGACCGAGCTGTTTGCGGAATTCGCTAGCGTTTTAGTGTAGCTATTATTAGACGCGCTGGCCCCGTTTTGGCGGCTGGAGCCTCGAATTCTGCCACTTTTCGAAGTGTCCTAGTTCGGGGTAAAGCGTTGTAACGACGTTTGCCCCAAATGATTGCTGAATTCTGGCCCAGCTTCCTAAAATTGGAATAGCTTCAAACTTTAACCAGGGTTAAATAAATCTTCCTTGAAGACTCTTCTCATCCGCTTGAGGATTTGATATGCAGCGAGGTAGGCTGGGCACAATAGGAGCAGGGATCTCAGCAATTTAGGGGCATTACCAGCTTGGTTCGTGGATCGGTAGATCGATTCTGGTTATGAAGGTTGAGGCAAGCTAGTTGAACAGGCTAGATAAGAACAGTTGGGTCAATGCGCTCGAGGTTTCGGACTTGAGGCTCTAGGTTAACTAAGTCACTGATGAGACACTGATCCCATTTCAGTTACGCAGTTCACTGAGTTACCTAACTCACTGGTCAAACTCGCCAGCTAAACTCACCAGCCAAACTAAATCAGCCAAACTAAACCAGTGGTCAGTTTTTCAACCGGCACCAACCAGGCCGCTGAGGCACCAGAAAAATCCCTGTTTTCGGGCTGAACAATTGGTTCCAGCAAACGTCAGATCAGAAACTGGACGCGAGAAGCCATCTCTGAGGTGACTCAGCAGTAGATTCAAACTAAGGACAGTGAATCAAGGGATAGAGCGGTGAAGATTCAAAAGCTATTCATTTCGGGGTTTGTTGCGGTCACAGCTGTTTTGGGCAGCGGCCTTGGAGCCTTTGAGTATTGGATCAACCTCCAGGCCAACCAGCTCTCGAAATCGATTACCGAGGGCAAGCTGACCCAGGTGAGCGACCGCGATATTCACCAGCTTGACCAGATTACCCATTTGCTCAGCCAGTCACCCCTGCCCTGGCACCGTCAGGAGGCCCAGCGCTTCACCGACCTGACCGAAGTGGCCACGGCAGCCCAACACAGCTTCAGCGATGGCAAGGTCAGCCGCCTGCAAATTGGCCGCCTGCTCACCCTCCAGCAGGAAATGGAAAACTATATCCAGCGCTACCCCAGCCAGCCCTATGCCGATGCCCTGAAGCAAGAGCTGCCAGCCGTGCGGGCGCTGACTACTTTCTTCCCGGTGATCAAGGCATCGGCGGGCGAGCGCTCGGTGGATTCGGCCCTGCGGTCTTCGCGACGCGGCGCGACCCTGGCGGCTCTGGTGATTCGTAAAGCGCCCGAACTGCCTGATGTGGCCGTGGCTGTCGTCCCTACCCTGTCCTGGAGCAAGGCCGAAAACGACGTGCTCTATGACTATTCTGAAGCGCTACAGGCCGCCGAACGCCAGCGGATCAACGACAGTGCCCGTCTGGAAATTGGCCGTCAGGTTTGCAGCTGGCTGAATGCGGGCCAGAGCTATTGGGGCGTGCGCTCTATGTTCGACAGCCAATACAAAGGCACCTTGGCGGGCGACTATTCCCACAACCGCGATGTCTATATTCGGTTTAGCACCGAGCGGCTCTGCCCCAACCAAGTAGCTAGCCTCACCCCGCCGCCGGAAGCTCCCGTCCTGGCTAAAGCGCCTGCTGCGGCCAAGCTGGCCAATACCGCCGCCAAAGCCCGCACTGTGGCCGACCCGGCTCCCCAATATGCTCCCCAGTATGACCAGCCCTCCTATGGCCAGCTCTACGGCCAGGGCTATGCCCCCTACCCGGTGCCGGTGGTGCCCGGACCCCGCTTCCCCGGCAATATTCGCTAAACCGGATCAACGCAGGCTGGATCAACGCAAACCGGATAGACACAAACCTGATAAACACAAACCTGATAAACACAAACGGGGTAAATTTGATTCACTCTCCTGGGCATGGCGTTAGGCCGTGCCCTTTTGCTATGGGGTGGCAACCGATTTGCTGGCCCTGGCTGGTCAGCGCTGTATTTTCCTCTCAGGCAGTGATACAATCAGTTCCAAGCTAGGGGTGCCTGAGTTGCTCAGGCTGAGATTACACCCATAGAACCTGAGTCTGGGTAATGCCAGCGGAGGGAAGCGTTAATTCCTGCCAGTTGATCAATCTACTCGGTTGATCTGGCATCGATTCAGTAGAGGGCTGCTCCAGGGGCCAGTTTGGCTCACCGGATCGGCAAGCTGTACCGACTGTAAGTTGACGAAGCTGCACCTGGATGAAATATCCGGGGCGGCTGCTATGGGCACTGTTCAGAACCGTGATCAGAATCCTATTCAAAATCATGCTCAGAACCCGATAAACCGAACCTCTAGCGCCTGTTCAATCCAAAAGGACGTTAGATCTATGTCTACTGGAGCCATTGCGCTGTTGGTGACGCTGGCCACGGCGGGCCTGTTTGCGCTGCTCGGCCTGCTCTATGCCAGCAAACGCACGATTAATCTGGAAGATTTTTTAGTCAGCCGCAACCGCTTGGGCTGGAGCATGGCTACGGCCACGATTGTCGCGTCGGCCATGGGTGTTTGGATTCTGTTTAGCCCACCCCAGGTCGGGGCCACCAGCGGTATTGCCGGAATTCTGGGCTACTGTCTGGGATCTGCCGCGCCGATTTTGCTGTTTACCAAGCTGGGGCCACGGATTCGCCAGCTGATGCCAGCAGGCCACTCGCTGAATGAGTTTGTGCTCTACCGGTTTGGCAACCGCATGTATCTGCTGGTGCTGGGCATCATCGTGTTCTATATGTTCATCTACCTGACCGCCGAGCTAACCGCGATCGCCAAGGCCGTGCAGATTTTGGCCGATCTGCCCCTGGGCTGGACGGCGCTGGTAGTAATCACGGCTACCTTCATCTACACCACCTACGGCGGCCTTGACGCCACCCTGTTCACGGACGCGATCCAGTTTGTGGTGATTGTGCCGCTGCTGCTGCTCAGTTTTGGGGTGGGGGTAATTGCGCTAGGGGGCTGGCAGGCGGCTCTGGCTCCGGTACAGCTCAACGCCCCAGCTCTGCTGGATCTGGGCAACCTGGACGGAATTCGCATGGGGGCCAGCCTGATCATCGCCATCGTGGCGGCAGAGCTGTTTAACCAGGGCAACTGGCAGCGGGTCTATGCCTGCCGCAACAACGCCACCGTGAAGCGGGCCTTTCTCGGCTCGGCCCTGGTAATTCTGCCGATGCTGCTGCTGGCTGGCGGACTGGGCCTGCTGGCCGCCCATTTTGGCTTTAACGACGACCGCGCCTTTTTCTCCCTGATCCAGCGGCTGGAGCTGCCCCTCTGGGTGGTGCTGACCGTGCTGGTGTTGGCCTTGGCCCTGGTGATGAGCACCCTGTCCTCCCTGCTGAACGGCGTCGCTAGCGTTTTCACAACCGACCTGATCCGACTGTTTCCCCAGATGCGCTCAGGCGGTTTACTGCGGGCCTCGCGCCTGCTGACGGTGGCGGTTGGCCTACCCGCGATTGCAATTGCCGCCCAGGGCTACGACGTGCTCTACCTGTTTCTGCTGGCCGACCTGATCTGCGCCGGAGCCTTCTTCCCGGTGATATTCGGGTTCTATTCACGCAAGCTGACAGGCACTGTAACATTCTGGAGTACGTTAGCCGGAATTCTAGCCGGAATGCTGTTCTTCCCCAAACCCGACTTCACCCCCTGGCTGGCAATCCCCCTAGGCGGCGACCTGCTGGCCAGCTTCCTGGCCCCCATCCTGGTTTCGGCTGCAATTGTGCTGATCTGCACAGCCCTGCAAGACGACCGCCACCACTTCGACTTTGACCAGATCCAGGCTCAGACGCGAGCCTACGGGCAGATCGAGGCGAGGTTGTAGGGGATGGGGAGGTGGGGAGGTGAGGGGTGGGGGAGATGGGGAGATGAGGGAGATGGGGGTGCTGAACATTTGTCTCAGAATCGGAAGCGAGTCTGTAAATGCACCTAGAGTTGTTTGCCGAGAAATGGGACAGTCAATATCCGACTATTAGTAAGAGTTGGAAAGCGCACTGGGTAAATGTGATCCCGATGTTCAGTTTCCCACCCGAGATCCGCAAGGTGATGTACATCACCAATGCTATTGAGTCAGTGAATATGTGTTTGCGCAAGGTGACGAAGAATCACCGGATCTTCCCAAGCGATGAAGCGGCATTGAAGGTGATCTACCTGGCCATTAACAATCTATCCAAGAAATGGACGATGCCCATCCGAGAGTGGAAGCCCGCATTGAACCGGTTCGCCATTGAGTTTGAGGGCAGGATGCCCAGAGAGATTTCTCCCTGACACAAAGTATTTGACAGACCCACAACGTCCTCTGCCGGGACAGAACTGAACCCTGAAATTACCTGCTCTGCCGGGACGGATTGTGCCGACTGATCTCCAGTCGCCTGACAAAGAAATCGGGCAACCCAACCAATATTCACTCCCCATCTCCCCATCCCCCCATCTCCCCATCTCCCCATCCCCTCACCCTCGCTCCGCCTGATACAGCACCGACCGCCAGGCAAACTTCGGCAGGGCTAGCATCCGTCGCCAGCGCCAGGGTTCCTGGTAGAGCCGGTAGATCCATTCCAGGTGGTTGTTGCGCAGCCAGGCGGGGGCGCGGTCTTTCTGGCCAGCCCAGATGTCAAAGCTACCGCCGACACCAATCCAGATCGCCTGGGGACAGAGGTGGCGATGTTCGGCGATCCAGAATTCCTGGCGGGGAACGCCCAGCCCGACCAAGATGATCTGGGGGGACTGCTGCTGGAGGGTCTGCTGCAGATCGAGCTGCTCGGCCTGGGAAAGAAAGCCATGCTGGGTGCCAGCAATGTTGAGGCCGGGAATCTGCTGCTGGAGTTGGGCGGCAGCGGCCTGACTGATGCCGGGAGCTGAGCCAAACAAAAAGACGGAATTTGCGGCGGCCTTGCGGATCAGGGACTCGGCCAGCTCGATGCCGGGGCAGCGCTGGATCTGTTTTCCCTTGAGCAACTGGAGGTAAAGCACTACACCTGCTCCGTCGGGAATCACCAGATCGGCCTGGCGAATCACCTGGGCCAGCTCCGGGTTTTGCTCAGCCTGGATCGCCATCTCGGCATTGAGCGTCACGACATGGGCACCCCGCCCGATCTGCTCAAGCAGCCAGTCTACGTAATTCGGCAGCAAATGCACCGGAAAGCCTAAAACAGTCGCCACTGGGGGACGTTGCACTTCAGGCATAAATACTTAGGTCAATTTGAACCCCCCTATTATAGGAACAATTGGTTTGGGGATCTCAAAGGAGTCGTAAACCTGGGGCTAAGGTTGATCGCCAATTCCCTAAACAAGCGAAAGCCGGGAGATTGTCCCGGCTTCAAGGGTGGCAGGTGCAGGAATGGTTCTACCCACGGCGGCGGCAATCGCCGATAGGCTGGTGGCCAACTCGGCCATCTCGTCTAGCGACAGGGCTTGGCGGGCGTCAGAAACCGACTTCTCGGGTTCGGGATGGCATTCGACAATTACCCCATCGGCTCCGCAGGCAATCGCCGCCCGGGCCAGATCGGCCACGAGTTCGCGCTTACCCGCCGCATGGCTCGGATCGACAATCACGGGCAGATGGCTGATTTGCTTCAGCGCCACGACGGCTCCCAGATCCAAGACGTTGCGGGTGTAGGTGTCGAAGCTGCGGATGCCGCGCTCGCAGAGGATAACGTTGGGGTTGCCGTGGCTGAGGATGTATTCAGCGGCCATGACGAATTCTTCTAGCGTGGCGGCCAGCCCCCGCTTCAGCAGCACTGGCTTGTCAATTTCGCCCAGGGCTTTCAGTAAATCAAAGTTCTGCATATTGCGGCTGCCCACCTGCAACACATCGGCGTAGGCGCTGATTTCAGGAATCTGGGAAATCGCCATCACTTCAGTGATCACGGGCAGACCAGAGCGCTGGCGCACCAAGGCCAGAATTTTCAGCCCTTCCAGACCATGCCCCTGAAAGTCGTAGGGAGAGGTGCGGGGTTTGTAGACACCGCCCCGCAGCGCCTGTACCGGCGCGAGCGCCATCCGGCTGGCCACGGCTTCCATCTGGGCCTGACTTTCGACGGTGCAGGGACCGCCCACAATCAATAGATCAGAACCGCCAACGCTGACCTGCTCAGAGATCGGAACGACGGTTTTATGGTCAGGGCGAGTTTTAAGGGCGAGTTTTGCTTTCTGCATGGGATTGTCCTTTGAAATTTGTGAGTTTTAGGATGAGATTTCGGAATTGAGTGAACGAGGCAAGTGAGTTGAAACTAGGGCTTGAAACAACTTGACTTGCAATCACCGGGGCCAGGAGTCCTAGAGCCATTAAAAAACCCGGTGGCCTGGGGCTCCGGGTTGCAAACAGCTTGGCACAGCCATATCACCCGGAGTTGGTCCTGGTCCAGTAAAAGCTAAAGAAGTAAAAGCATCTGTGAGTCATGGATTCACCAATCGGGCGGGTAATGGGCTGAGAAGTCGGGTTTGAAAAACGAGCTAGAAAAGCAAAAACCGCAGAGGTTAGTCTGCGGTTCACCAGGTTCCATTACGAAATGGACTCACGCCTGGTGAACCTCCGTAAAAAACCAAAAGTAAAAATATTGTTGAGCGGACTGCATAAAATTTGCCTGCTTTCACTGCCCATGACTGTAACAAGAAGTCCAGAGTTTCGTCAAGCAATTTCCGCTGGAAAGAGGAGGGGCTGAAAAATTGTCCAAGCCAGATCTCGAACTTTGCCCTATGCTGAAGCCTCAGCGAATGGCAGGTGCTATGGGCTTGTTGAAGGATATTTCGGTCTCGGCGATTATCGCCGGATTTGTCACGGTTCTGGTAGGATTCACCAGCTCGGCGGTGATCGTGTTTCAGGCGGCCCAGGCGCTCAACGCTTCACCGGTAGAGATCGCCTCCTGGATGTGGGCTCTGGGTCTGGGCATGGGAATCACCTGCATTGGGCTATCCCTGCGCTACCGGATGCCGGTCGTGACGGCTTGGTCTACGCCCGGTGCAGCCTTGTTGAGTACGGCAGCAGCAGGAGTGACGCTGCCAGAGGCGATTGGGGCATTTCTGGTGTCGGGGCTGCTGATTGCGCTCTGCGGGTTCACGGGTTGGTTCGAGCGGGCGATGAATCGGATTTCGGTAGCAATTGCCTCAGGGATGTTGGCTGGCGTTCTACTCAGATTTGGCCTGGACCTGTTTGTCTCTATGAAAACCCAGTTCACACTGGCGTTCGCAATGTTTTGTGTTTATTTAATCACCCGTCGATTCAAGCCGCGCTATGCGGTAATTTCGGCCCTGGCGATCGGTCTGATCATTGCAGGCTTGCAGGGGCTGCTGCATTTTGAAACGCTCAGTCTACAGCTGGCCCGTCCGGTATGGGTGGGACCGCAGTTCTCCCTGAAGGCCCTGATTGGCGTGGCGCTGCCGCTGTTTGTCGTGACGATGGCGTCCCAGAATATCCCAGGCGTCGCAGTCCAGCGGGCCTCCGGCTACAACATCCCGATTTCACCCGTGATTGGCTGGACGGGGATCACCACGCTGGCACTGGCTCCGTTTGGCGGTTTTGCCTTTAACTTGGCGGCAATTACGGCGGCGATCTGCATGGGGCGTGAAGCCCACGAAGACCCGGACAAGCGCTATGGGGCCGCGATCGCGGCAGGTGTGTTTTATCTGATCGTCGGTTTCCTCGGCGGCACTGTGACCTCGCTGTTTGCCGCCCTGCCCAAGGAACTCGTGCTGGCAATTGCCGGACTGGCCCTGCTGGGCACGATTGGCAATGGTTTAGCAGCCGCTCTGGGCAGCGAACAGGACCGCGAACCTGCCCTGATTACCTTCCTGGTGACGGCTTCGGGAGTGACGCTGTTGGGTATCGGTTCGGCCTTTTGGGGACTGGTGGCAGGCGGTTTGGCGCTGCTGCTGCGCAAATAAAAGCGCGTAGGCTCTCAGGTGCAACGGCAGGTGCCATTTCGGGCAAACTGCGGGAAGCAAGCTCTGTCGAAACTCCCCAGTGGAAACCGATTGACCCCGATACCAAAGCGACGCTTGATCGCCTGCTCCTGGAGAGAGTTCCCCTCGCTGGCATTGTCCGAGTCGTGCAAGTTGGCCAAGCCTGTTTGCAGCGCTACGTCAACCGTCTGCTGAGGACTGTGCCGCGTCAGGCTAAGGTGTTGCCCAAGCAGCGAGGTCCTTTAGCGCTCCAGATGGACGAACTCTGGTGATTCGTGGACCACAAGGGCCACAAGCAGTGGGTGTGGCTGGCGTTGGATGTAGCGACTCGTGAGATTTGTCGGCTGCTGGGTCGGGGACCGTTCTAGCCAGTCTGCAACTGCTCTGTGGCGCGCGTTGCCCGGGGTGTACCGGCACTGTGCTGTCATCTACACCGATGGTTTAGAAGCTTATGCCACAGCACTGCCCAGTCAGCGGCACTGCGCAGTGAGCAAACAGAGTGGGTTGACAAACTACATCGAACGGTTCAACCCCACCTTGAGGCAGCGAGTCTCGCGTTTAGTGAGAAAAGCGTTGTCGTTTTCGAGGAAGGTGGAGAACCCCATTGGAGCGATTTGGTACTTCATCCACCACTACAACGAGTCGATAAGCTTGGAGTCAGGCAACTGTTAGCCTAGTCCGCTTATTCTCTATCCTTTACGAAATACCACTACCCTTTTTCTCATATTGGCAGCGGGAGTCATACACTATCGCAAGCAGAGGATAAATCGAGTCTAATCCAGAGTCCCATCAAATTGTAGGCAATCGCTCCCCACCTCCCCATCCCCTCATCCCCCCTCATCCCCACCCTCACAGTAGGCCGCCAGAATCTCAATGCAGTGGATCAACGCCCCCAGATGAACAATCTCGTAGCCATGCGTGTTCTGGGTGGGGAAGCTGAGGCAGGCGGCGCGGGGGACATGGCCGTTTTTCATGGCAATCGAGCCATCGCTGCCGAAACCACTGATTGTCGCGAGCTGGAGCGGCAAATTGCGGCGAGCGGCGGCCTGACGGATCTGGGCGTTTAGCGCTTCGTCGTAGAGCCCGTAGCCGTCCTGGGACAGCAGCACGGGAGCCACACCGTCGGCAATCGGGTATTCGGAGGAGAGCGGGCAGATCTCCAGGGCAATCAG
>JBJTUI010000368.1:0-7457 GCA_046080625.1 Elainella sp.
CGCCAGCCCTGGCTGCGGTCGCGGTAGATATCGGGATAGATAGCCAGCGAGAAAATCATCAGCAGAGCGGCGATGATGCCGTAGTAGTAGTGGGAGAGGTACCATTCGTTCGTGAACCACTGACCGCTAGTGAAGTCGTAGATTTCGCCACGCCGGTAAACCTCGGGTTGGGACCCTAAAATAATCAGGCCCATACCGGTCAGAGTGGCAAATACGCCCCGCCAGAGCTTGGTGTGAGCTCGATTCAGCAGCACTAGCGAAATGATAGTAATGGCTGTAGCCAAAATCACGTACCAGAGGCGATTGCCTTGGGGAGGCTGTTTGGCAAAGTCAGTGAAGATCGGCACTAAATTACCCAATAGGGCGATTCCGACTACCGCATTACTGAGCCAGCGGCCCAGTTTCAGGTGTTCTGGTCCAGCGGTAGGAGCAATCTTCTTAGCGTCTTCTTTAGAGAGCAGGCGACGCTGGCGAGTTTGCCAAGCGTAATAGAGCACGAGACCTAGCAGAGGAAAAACAACGGTCACTGCCAGGATCGGGTGCAGCAGCATCACGATATCTTCTGTCTTTAAGTCGCTCATAGGGCAGGACTTCTCCGGTATCAGGGTAGGGCTACGTCTAGATTGAATAGTCTAAATTCAATACGAAAGGCTCTCAGACTAGGATTGCAGCATTGTCCAGCAATAATTGCTGATCTTATCGGTTTAAAACTGACCAGAGCGTTAACTCTGTGACAACCCTGAAGAGCCTCGATCTCACGATACTGGAGGAAGCTGAAATTCAGATGAGGAAAGCGTAAAACGCGGGTGCTTTTCCGCAGCCAAAATCAGGAGGCCAGGTGAGGCACTCAGCAAACCCTCAGCTGGTTTAAGTCTAGTTTTCAGGTTGAGGGCAAATAATCGCAATCAGCATCAGGTAGAACATTGGTTAAATTTGGGTTCGACCGGAACCTCTGGAGCCAGGAACCGTCCTCTATCGTAGGGTTTCCCTTGAGTGTTTACCCTGAAATGGACAAATCTTAGACAATTTTGGCTTCAGTGTGGGAATAGCTCTCTTGTAGACCAGCACTTTGTATCAGATGTCCCAAAACTGGAGTGGTTTAGGCCTATTCTATTTTTAGGTCTTTTTCGATACCAAAGATAGATACAAAGCAACGCTAGCCTTTAGTTCCAGATGCAATTGGCAAAGAAGCAAGATTTAGCGCGGTGTTTAAGGCTTTTGACTTCATGACTACTTCAATCAATCAAAATCTACAGCCCAAGCCCTCAGAGCGGTTTCTTCGTCCGCCGATTGCCACGCTGGTTTTGCTAAGCGTAGTTGCTCTTTCAGGGGCAGTGGTAGGAGCCTGGTTCGCTGGGCAGGGCACAATCAGCCGCATCTTTGCCCAGCTCAATAATTTGCAGAGTCGGCCACCTCTCTGGTTAGAAGTGCCGATGGTAGCCGGAGAATATCTGCTGTTTCCAACCGTGGTGCTGTTTCTGGTTGTGCTGATCATCAAGCAGGTATCACCGCGTCCTCGCTCCTGGTCGCGCTTCATTGTGGTGGGCATTCTGCTGTCACTGACGGTTCGCTACTTGCTTTGGCGCTCGCTTTCGACCCTGAACGTCTCGACACCGCTGAATGGTGTGTTTAGCATTGGCCTATTCTTATTAGAACTGCTGATGCTGGTGAGCAGCGCGATTCAGCTGTTTTTGATGCTGCGGGTGCGGGATCGTCGCCGCGAGGCAGACTGGCTGGCCATGGACGTGGAGGAAGGGCGCTATAGCCCCAGCGTCGATGTGTTGATTCCCACCTATAGTGAGCCGGATTTTATTCTGCGACGCACGGTGATTGGCTGTCAGGCCATCGACTACGCCCGCAAGCAGATCTATCTGCTAGACGACACGCGCCGACCCGAGATTAAAGCTCTGGCCGAGGAGTTGGGCTGTCAATACATCACCCGGCCCGACAATCGCTTTGCTAAGGCAGGCAACTTGAATCACGCGATCCACCAGACCCAGGGCGATCTGATTGTGGTATTTGACGCCGATTTTGTCCCAACCAGTAATTTTCTTACCCGGACGCTGGGCTTTTTTCAAGATCCGCAGGTGGCACTGGTGCAGACGCCCCAGAGTTTCTATAACGCCGACCCGATTGCCCGCAATCTTGGGCTGGAGAACGTGTTAACGCCGGAAGAAGAAGTCTTCTATCGCCAGATTCAGCCGATTCGGGACGGCGCAGGCAGCGTGATCTGTTCCGGGACCTCATTTGTGGTGCGGCGGCGCGCCCTAGAGACGATGGGCGGCTTTGTCACCGATTCGCTCAGCGAAGACTATTTCACGGGGATTCGGCTATCGGCCCAGGGCTACAAGCTGATTTACCTGGACGAAAAGCTGAGTGCGGGCCTGGCGGCTGAAAACATTGCGGCTCACGCGGTGCAGCGGTTGCGCTGGGCAAGGGGCACGCTCCAGGCTTTCTTTATTAAATCGAATCCTTTGACGATTCAGGGGCTCAACCTGATGCAGCGCTTGGCCCACTTCGAAGGCTTACTGCATTGGTTCACCAGCCTGTCGCGGGTTGGTTTTTTGCTGATGCCCCTGGCCTATTCATTTCTAGGCGTGATTCCAATGCGGGCCACTGCTGCCGAGCTGCTCTATTTCTTTCTGCCCTATTACCTGGTGCAGCTGATCGCGTTTTCCTGGCTCAACTACCGCTCTCGCTCTGCCCTGCTGTCAGACATCTACTCGCTGGTGCTCTGCTTTCCGCTGGCCCTGACCGTGATTCAGGTGATGCTCAACCCCTTCGCGAAAGGATTTAAGGTGACGCCAAAGGGCACTGCTAGCAATCGGTTTACCTTCAACTGGAACCTGGCCTGGCCGCTGCTGCTGCTGTTTGCCGTGACAGCCGTCAGCCTCTGGGTCAACGTTGGCAACTGCATGATCAAGGGAGCCTGGATGGAGACCGTGCCGCCCGAAACGGCGATGCAGGCAAAAGGCATTGGGCTGGGCTGGATCTGGAGCAGCTATAACCTGATTATGTTGGGGATTGCGCTGCTGATTTTGCTGGATGTGCCGCGCCCCAGCCCCTACGAGTGGTTTGACCTGCGCCGCACGGTGAAGCTGACTGTACCCAAGTTCGACTATCTGGGCCGCCATGGGTTGGGCTACGAATTGGGCCTGAACCACACGTTTTGGGGCATCACCACAATGATTTCAGAGGTGGGAGCCGAAGTCGCCCTGACCCAATCGGGCTTTCCGGCTCTGGCATCGGACGAGGCAATTCCGGTGCAGCTGGAAATTCTGGAGCAAAATCTGGTTGTGGAAGGCGAAGTTACCCAGACCGGCAGCGCAGAAGAGTTTCCCACGGTGCGGGTGACGTTTAAGCCGCTGGATTTGATTCAACAGCGCCAGCTGGTAGCAATGCTGTTTTGTCGGCCCGGCCAGTGGAAAAACCGCTGTACGCCCGGCGAGATTCAATCTCTCTGGCTGCTGTTCAGAATCTTATTGCGGCCCCGTGTGCTGTTTAACCGCACAGTTGATGTTAGCGCGGTTTCCGTTTCTCAGACTTGATCTCCAGATCTGCTTGAGTGCTTGTTCTGACCCCTACCCAACAGCAGGTTACAGTTTCGAATTGGGTGTGGTAACGTCGGTGCTGTAGCTCAAGTCGAGTGCAATGGTGCAACATGATGCAACAACATTGCCGCAATCACTCCCACAATCCCTCCCGCAGTCACTCTCACAGCGACTCCAGACTGACCCAGCAAGCCGTTCAGTTCAGTAACTGGGGCTGGTTCACCGCTGTCTGGCCGAGGCTGCACTGGCTGTCCCTCGGGCTGGCGACTAGTTTGGCGGTCAGCACCATCACCCCAATCGCTTCGGCTCAGAGCGGCGGACGGGCCAGGGGCGGCTCTTTTGACCAGCCTGCGCCTTCCCAAGTGCCCTCCCGCAACTCCCCCAGCGGCGGTTCTGGTGGCTATGGTGGGGGCTATGGTGGGGGCTATGGTGGTGGCTATACCGACCCCTACGATTATTCGGTGCCCTCTGGCCGCTCCTATCCCCGCGACTATTATCCAGGCTCCTACCGGCGTTCGCCCGTGATTGTGGTGCCGCCCCAGTCCTATCCCTATGGCTACGACAGGGGCTATGGGGCAGGCTATGGCACCAGCTCGTCGGGGGATGGGCTATTTCTGATTTTGCTATTCCTGGGCGGGACAATGCTGCTGCCGATTGCGATGACCTACCTGCGACAGGCGGGCAGTCGGGGTGGGGGCACCGGCAGCGAGCAGACCAACGATATTGTCACCGTTACCCAGGTGCAGGTGGGGCTGCTGGCCCAAGCCCGCTACATTCAGGACGCCCTGACCCAGCTGAGCAGCGATGCCGATTTGAGCAATTCCACGGGACTGAGTAACTTCCTGCGGGAAACGGTTTTAGCCCTGCTGCGCTCGCCCGAAAACTGGAGCCATGCCAAGGTGAGTTCGCAAACCGTGCGGAGTCGAGCCCAGGCATCGCAGCTGTTTGAACAGCTCTCGATCCAGGAGCGCAGCAAGCTCACGGCGGAAACCCTGGTGAACGTGGAGGGCAAAATTCGCCGACAGGCCATCACAGTCCAGGAGAATGCCGACCTGGCCTCCTACATTGTGGTAACCCTGCTGGTGGGGACGGCAGAC
Organism: Elainella sp.; assembly: GCA_046080625.1. Classification (GTDB taxonomy): domain Bacteria; phylum Cyanobacteriota; class Cyanobacteriia; order Elainellales; family Elainellaceae; genus Elainella. Next base: position 4,649 of record JBJTUI010000368.1, read on the forward strand.
GACCGACCGATCGGGCAGCCGGTGCATTCGGCAGAAGAGCTGACGGCGGTGCTAAAGCGTCTGGGCGGGATTGCCCCTAGCTATCTGCTGATCTACGAACTGATCTGGTCGCCCCAGGATGCGTCGGACAGCCTATCGCGGGATCAGCTGCTGGCCCATTACCCCGATCTGGTACAGATTGCCTGATAGCAGGCTCAAGTCCGGAATCGAGTTCTGGGAAAGAGGCGCTGCATGAACGGGCTGCATGAACAAGGTAAACTGAGAGCTGTTGTGACGCAGGGTTCAGGATCATGCTAGACGAACAGGCCAAGAAAACAATGCTGCGCAAGATTCCCCACGGACTCTATATCTGTGGTGTCAAGGACGGCGAAGAGGTGAACGGCTTCACGGCCAGCTGGGTGATGCAGGGGTCGTTTCAGCCGCCGCTCGTGATCAACTGCGTCAACCGCAGTTCCGGCTCCCACGCCATGATTCAGTCTAGCCAGGTGTTTGCCCTCAGCGTTCTAGAAGCAGGTCAGAAAGACCTGGCCCAGAAGTTTTTTAAGCCCCAGCGCCGGGTCGGCAACAAGTTTGAAGACGTGGAGTTCTACCTGGGCGAAACCGGCTGCCCAATTATTTCCGACTCGCTGGGCTATGTAGAATGCCGGGTCGTGGGCGCGGTAGAGCAGGGTGATCACACCGTGTTTGTCGGCGAGGTGATTGCGGCAGGGGTGCATCGCGAGGGCGATCCGCTGCTGCTGGAAAGCACCGGCTGGCAATATGGCGGCTAGGATGCGGCCCAGAATATGGCCCAGATACGGCCTAGAATTACGGCCTGAGATGCAATCCCAGATGCGGCCCAAGATATGACCAGGAGAAAGCCATGCCTCTGATTAAAGTTCAAACCTCAGCTGTGCCAGATTCCGGCACCGTCGAATCGCTGCTCAAGGGGCTCTCGGCCAGTCTGGCCAAACATACGGGCAAACCCGAGTCCTATGTGATGACAGCGCTTGAACCCGGTCTGGTCATGACCTTTGCGGGCACAGCTGATCCGACCTGCTACATCGAAGTGAAAAGTGTGGGCAGCATGAGTCCGGCCCAAACCCAGGCTATGAGCCAGGACTTTTGCCAGCAGGTGCAGGCGGCTCTGGGTGTGGCGCTCAACCGCACCTATATCGAATTTGCCGATGCCAAGGGCTATATGTGGGGCTGGAACGGCTCAACCTTCGGCTGAGCTGGCGAGGCAGCGAGCAGTTGGCTAACTTCTCTGACAGTGGTTTTCAGATCAATAGACCCTAGATTAACAGTGGAGTGCAGGGGCACCGCCCCCTCCTGTAGCTGACTGAAATGAAAATGACTGTAATACCATGCTGAAAGCACTGCTGTTTGACCTGGATGGGACGCTGGCCGAAACGGACTCGCTCCACTTCTTGATCTGGCAAGATTTTTTGCACCAGTATGGCCTCGACACGGATTGGACCTTTTATCAGACCAAAATCAGCGGGCGGCTGAACCCCGACATTGTCGCCGACCTGCTGCCCCAGCTCAGCTCTGAAGAGCAGGCCGATTTTATCTGGCGCAAGGAAGCCGAGTTTCGCAACCGGGCCGATGCGCTCCAGCCGCTGGCGGGGGTGATCGAGCTGCTCGACTGGAGCGAAACTCAGGGCCTGGATCTAGCAGTTGTCAGCAATGCTCCCCGTGAAAACGCCGAATTCATGCTGCATAGCCTGCACCTACAGCAGCGCTTTGATCGGGTGATTTTGGCAGACGATCTGCCCCTGGGGAAACCCGACCCGCTGCCCTACCGAGAGGCGCTGCGGCAGCTGAAGCTGGAGCCAAGTCAGGCGATTGCGTTTGAAGACTCGCCCTCGGGAATTCGATCAGCCGTGGGAGCCGATGTGTTGACGGTTGCCATTGCCTCCACCCATGCGCCTGCCCTACTGGAGCAGCTTGGTGCCAGCCTAGTTGTGGAAGATTTCACCGACCCCCGGCTGCAGGTGCTGCTGGAACAGCTCGTGGCCGCGTGGCCAGCCTGAATGGCTCGGCTAGCTCACCGGTTGAGCGATGGACCAATTGGGTTAATCTCCGAACGAGGGGGCTGGCTATCCTGTTTGCCGTCTGCTCCCAGATTGGCCAGATAGCGCAGGGCTTGGGCGATATAACTGGCGCAGGCTGAAGGGGAGGTTTCATAGAAGGAACGCCAGGCCATGCCCTTCTGCTGGTCATAGTTTTGGGCAGTCTGGGGATGCTGGTCGAGCCAGGCCAACCGCACGGCGTGGCCAATCAGCACATCTAAAACAATATATTCCTCGATTTGCAGCTCCGAGTTGCGGTCGGCGATTGCGGCCAGCTCCATCAGCGCTTCAATATTCACCTGGCGGTATTCGGGGGCTTGAATGTTATTCAGCAGATGCTCAACCCGCAGGGCAAAATTCTTTTCACCCGGCGTCATTTCGGCCAGCAGCAGCTCGCTGTCGAGCCGGTTGCGCCGATCCAGCTTGTCGCCAATCACCACGCCCTTGCAGTGCTGCATCACTTGCCACACCTTGGGATAGAATCCGGACGGCACCCGATTGAGCGCGCCTTCCCGCTGGCGGTGCTGCCACCAGTTGGGGCGATTTGCCTCGACTTGCGACTCTGCCGCCTGGGCCTCCGGGGCAATTACCCATTCAATCGCTCCCTGCTGCCGAATATGCAGCGATTCCTGCTGGAGCCGCGCCTGGTCCAGATTGTTGTATCCGGCCAGCACCTGCTTCAGCCGCTGTTTCACCTCAAACGGCTCCAGCTGCATCAACCGCTCGTAGGCTTCGTCCTGGGTCACATCGAGCTC
>JBJTUI010000369.1:0-8354 GCA_046080625.1 Elainella sp.
CCTTTGAGCTTTTGGGCAGTTTTGATGTAGAGCGCTTTGAGTTCGTTGTTCAGTTCCGGCATGGGGAATAACCTTGGTTAGATAGATTAAGGTTCTCTTGCCAGTATTATAGGATCAATCATTACTTGGAAGTCTCTAACCCACAGATACCTTCAGCGAAAGCCATCCGCCCTTGGGGCGGTCACATTCATCAAGCCACCAGCTTCGCTGGGGGTGTCTGACTGGATCATAGACCTGATAGGCTTCCGGATTTTTGGGATTGCCAATCTGCTTGATGCGCGGCTCGGAGGTGGGAACCAGCAGGGCATACAGACTTTCCCAAAAGCGCTCCCAGAAACTGGGCAAAGCGACGCGATGTTTCACCTGGAACGGGACGATGTTAGACCGGGCGTTCCCTGAATTGATCGGTGTGGCGGGGTGAAAACTTTTCATGACGAAACCTCGGTTATAGAAGACGGGGGCTGAAGCATTGGCTTAGGAGATGGTTCTAATCTAGAAGCCTGAACCGCAAGAATCAAAAGCTGCCATCGATGGATTCTATGAAAAAAAGTAATAGAATCTCGGGTTCGATTCGCCTACAGTAACTGGAGATCGGACCCAGCTCTCCTCCCAGCTCTCTGGAGATAATCCAGCAGGAAATTTCCCTGGAACAGCTAGGGTGATCTGGGGATATACAGCAAGGGTAAAGATAGGTTAATGAACGACTAGATCTAAGCTGACAGTTTATGGACACAAAAATCTATTCCCAGCTCAGGATCATTGCTGAATCTGGAATTGGAAAGGGAATAGTTTAACGAACGAGGGTAGATCGGATCTAACTGGAATGCTTTTCATTTTGTCCAATAAATTTAGATCCGCCTAGATGCAGTTGAGCTAAATTGTTATGGTAACAGTTTGATTTTCGAGAACTGTTATGGCCGCAATTCAGTCAAACTGTATTGCTCCCGGCAGCTTGCTGTTCTGGTGGCCCTCCCTGGCTGGCTTGAGGCAGTCTGCACCGGCTTTTCGTGCCCTTTGATGGCGCTAATCTACTCTTTGAAGACACTATGGCGATTCTCAGCAACCAATCTCCTGCCCAGACCACCCAGGACAAGAATCTCTATGAGCAGATCGCCAACCGGATTCAGCATCTAATCCAGGAAGGAACGCTGCAAGCGGGCGATCGGCTGCCCTCGGTGCGCAAACTGCACGAGCAGTGGTCGGTCAGCATCTCGACGGTGCTGGAGGCCTACCGGCTGCTGGAAGATCGGGGGCTGATTGCGGCTCGGCCCCAGTCGGGCTACTACGTCAAGCCCCAGATCCATACGCCCAGCGAGCCCCAGCAGACTGCGCCCGCGATCAAGCCCCACCACGTCGATAATTCGCTGGGGTTCCAGGTGATCTGCTCGATTCGCGATTCCCAGACCGTGAAGCTGGGTGCGGCCATTCCCAGCATGGAGCTGCTGCCGATCTCGGCCCTGAATCGCCTCACAGGACAAATTCTGCGCCAGCACCAGGCTCTGGCCCACGCCTATGATGTGCCGCCCGGCTGCGCTTCCCTGCGGCACGAGGTTGCCCGTCGGCTGATGGATGCGGGCTGCTCGGTTTCGCCCGACGAAATTGTTACTACCAACGGCACCTTTGAGTCGGTGTTTTTGTCGCTGCGGGCCGTCACCCAACCGGGAGATACGGTGGCAATCGAGTCGCCCACCTACTACGGTCTGCTGGAGGCCCTGGAAATTCTGCACCTGAAGGCGCTGGAGCTGCCCACCCATCCCCGCGACGGGATTTCGCTGCCCCATCTGGAAGCAGTGCTGCAAAACCGCCAGATTGCCGCCTGTGCCCTGGTTTCCAACTTTAGCAATCCGCTTGGCACCTGCATGAGCGACGCCAAAAAACAGGCGCTGGTTGAGCTGCTGGCCCGCCATGAGGTGCCGCTGATCGAAGATGATATTTACGGCGACCTCTATTTCGAAGGCACCCGCCCCAAAGCCCTCAAGGCCTTTGACCAGAACGGTCTAGTGCTCTACTGCTCCTCTTGCAGCAAAACCCTGTCGCCCGGTCTGCGAGTGGGTTGGGCGGTGCCCGGACGCTATCAGGCCAAGCTGGAACAGCTGAAGTGGGTGATCAACCAGACTACGGCAATCGCGCCCCAGCTCACGGTGGCTGCCTTTTTGTCCAACGGCGGCTATGACCGACATCTGCGCCAGCTGCGCCGGGCCTACCAGTCCCAGATGCTGCGGATGGTGCAGGCGATTTGCGACTATTTCCCGGCAGAGAGTCGAGTCACCCGCCCCAGCGGTGGCCATGTGCTCTGGGTTGAGCTGCCGCTGGGTTTCGATTCGCTCAGCCTCTACGAACAGGCCCTGCGCCAGCATGTCAGCATTGCCCCCGGCGTGATTTTTTCGCCTTCCGGCGGCTACGGCAACTGCTTCCGGCTGAATGCAGGCCTGCCCTGGTCCGATGAGGTCGATCGGGCGATGCAGACCCTGGGCCACCTGATTCGCGCCCAGATGTCGGGCTAGGTTTGGCCCCCCTGTTTGGTCCCCTCTGCCCAGCCGGGACAGTAGGACGGGACAGTCGCTCAAGACTTCGCGCTAGAGGCGCTAGCGATCGCCCGTCTACCGTAGAGGATGGCTCCGAAGCCAGTCACGTACATCAACAGGCTATACACAGCAGCGGGCACAGCCATATCGGGGTTGTTCAGCAGGCCAGCAGTGATAGCGATCGCCAACGTTCCATTTTGAATGCCCACTTCAATGGCGATACAGATCTGTTGAGCCAGCGGCAGCCGAAACAGCTTTCCTGTGAAGAAGCCTGCTAGCATGGCCAGGAGATTGAGCAGGACTACGCCGATTCCCACCTGTACCAGGAATCCTGGGAGCTTACTGCCCTCGCGTACCAGCAGCAGGACAATGATCAGCCCTAGTAGCCCAATGGCAAGGCGACTCATTTGTTTTTCTAGGCGGCGCGCCGTATCGGGAAACTGGTGACGAATCACCATGCCAATCGCAATCGGCAGCAGGGTGATCAGGAAAATCTGCAGCATGGTGGAGCCAATCGGCAGGGCGATCGCAGCACTTTTTCCCAGGAAATACCGCAGCGCCAGATTGGTCAGAAGCGGAATTGTCAACACGGTAATAATGCTGCTGATTGCCGTCAGTGTCACCGATAGCGCAACATCCCCCTTTGCCAAATAGGTAACGAGATTAGAGGAAGGGCCACCGGGACAGATTGCCAGAACAATTAGGCCCACCGCGATCGCTGGCTGCATGGGCACTACCCGCGCGATCAGCACCCCAATCAGCGGCAACAGCACTATTTGGCAAACCGTGCCTACCGCAACTGCTTTGGGATAGCGGGCGATTCGCTTAAAGTCTTCTGGAACTAGACTTAGACCCATACCCAGCATGACAATAGCTAAAGCCAGCGGCAGTAAAACAGCGGTGAATACATTACTCTGCATAGGAAGTAGAGATTGGCGATAGGAGGGGGATAATTTATTTAAACCGAAGCCTCAGTAGACCTCCGGCGTTCCTCAAGCCTAACAGGGAATCACCAGTGAATATTAACTCTGCGAAACTGAACAAGCTTTAGAGTACGTCGATCTGATGGCAAACACCAACGCTCAGCCGCGACCGTGAACGGATGAAAGCTATCTGTAGAGCCGCAGCCGAAAATGACTCAGCTCCAGGCTATTCTACAAGAGTTTGGCCCGCTATGAAGCAAGAGCGCTTGCTGTCTCGGCCAAAGCTGCTGATTTTGCGGTGGTCGATCTCGTGTTCGCTACCTCGTAGCGTCCGCCGGGGTCGAGTCGCCGCAAAACCTGCGTGTAGCCCTCGGCGTCGGAGAATTTGTAGAACCGGGCCAGATCGACGGGCTGAAAATTGGGCAACAGGCGCACGACAGCCCATCGCTTCAGGCGACGTTCGTAGGCCATAATTATCTTGTCTCCATTGCAGATTGAGCCAGCGCCTTTCAACCTGCGATCGCCCCTTGCTAGAATTCTGGTACCTGCTACCATCCAAACATTATGACGACCGCCAAAGAACAACTTATTCAAGAACTTGATCAGACTCCTGATTTTGTTGTCCAGGAGGTCTTGGACTTTCTATTGTTCATCAAACTCCGCTTAAGGCACAAAATTGAGGAGCAGACCGACAGTTCGCAACAGTCTCCCAGTCTGCCACCCTTTCTCCAGTTTGTTGAAGAAATTAGTGCCCAGGTTCCTAGAGAAGAATGGGAAAAGCTGCCTAAAGATCTTTCCAAGAATATTGATCATTATCTGTATGGATCACCGAAGGACGAGGAATGAAAACCGTTTTCGCCGATGCGGGTTACTGGATTGCTATCCTCAATCCTGCCGATGACCTGCGGACCAAAGCTGCTAGTCTTTCCAATTCTCTGGAACCGTTTCGAATCTTGACCAGTGAAATGGTCTTCACCGAAGTCTTGAATTCATTCTCCAAACGAGAGAAAGCGCTTAGACAAGCAGCAGCCCAGTTCGTGAAGCAGGCATTTGATAATCCTAGAATCGAAGTCGTTCCTCAAACTAGCGATCTGTTTCACCAATCTCTCAACCTCTACGAACAAAGAGCCGATAAAGCTTGGAGCCACACGGACTGTGCTTCATTTCTAATCATGTCGCAACAAAATATCCAAGAAGCCCTGACCCACGACAGGCATTTTGAGCAAGCGGGTTTTATTGCTCTCCTGCGATGATCAGGCACTTCGCCCTCCGAACTCGGCATTTTGACCTCAAAGCTTGAACCTCCAACTTCCGAACCCAAAACACCTCAACTAAAGCAACACAAACTCTGGATTGTCTTTAGGCTTGTTCTGGTGGTTTCTCGAACATCACCTCGTAGCGTCCGCCGGGGTCGAGTCGCTGTAAAACCTGCATGTAGCCCTCGGCGTCGGAGAATTTGTGGAACCGGGCCAGATCGATATGCTGAAAATTGGGCAACAGGCGCACGACAACCCATCGCTTTAGGCGACGTTCGTAGGTCATAATTATTCTGTCTCCATTGCAAATTCAGCCAGCGGCGGGGCTTGCTGCGTCGCGCTGACTTGGGGTTATTCAAATACTATACACAAATTTCTTGTGTATTCAAACAAATTATTTGTTTATAAAATTGAGTACGGAGTATTAGAAAATTGTCGATTCGATGGCGCTTGCGGGAAATCATGGCTCGGCAACGGATGACCAACAAGCAGTTGGCTGAGTTGATGGACGTGCATCCCAACACAATTTCTAATCTGAAAAACCAGGACACGCTGCCCCACATTGGCGAAACCCTGGATGCGCTCTGCAAATACCTCAACTGCACGCCTGCTGACCTGATCGAGTACGTGGCGGATCAGGACGACGAGGCGGAGTGAATTTGCGCCGAAAGAGCGCTGGGATCTCAGGCAGGGGCAAATACTGTAACTTCTGTAGGGCTTCAGGGCTGATGCTTTGCAAAGTGATTCACCTACAATGAAGGAAAAGCACCTGTCCTGAGATTTCTCCCTATGGCGACTCAACAGAGCCAGATCAACGAATCTAGTCAATTGGCCGAATTGCTGCCTCAGATCAAAGCCCTGTCTGCGGCTGAAAAGCTACAGCTATTGCACCTTTTAGCGACGGATCTCCTGTATGAGGCAGGGCTGACGCCACTGGGCGAGCACCCAGTTACCCTCCTGCGCCAGTCTTCTACAGCAGCATCGGTATTGGCATCTGCTCTGGCTGAGCATCAAACAACCCAGCATGGTTGAACCTATCCGGTTTCCCTTCACCGAGCTGGATGCCACGATGGGCGAGTTCAGCGCCTTTCTCTACCTGCCCATTACCCTGGAATATCAAAATCAGGCACTGCAACTTTCGGGTCTGCTTGACACAGGTGCCAGCGTGAATGTGTTGCCCTACGAAATTGGCAGAAGTTTAGGGGCAATCTGGGAACACCAGAGATTGATTATTCCCTTGGGTGGTAATTTGGCCCGCTATGAAGCAAGAGCGATTGTTGTCTCGGCCAAAGTTGCTGATTTTGCGGCGGTCGATCTCGCTTTTGCCTGGACAATCGCCAGTGATGCACCGTTAATTCTGGGGCAGGTAAACTTTTTCCAGATGTTTAACGTTTGTTTTTATCGAGCGGATTTAGAGTTTGAGGTGAGTCAGCGCAGCTTCTCTTAAGCTGCCAAAACCTGCCTGCGGATTTTCCTTCAGGTTGCGCTGTTGCAGTCCGGCGGTTTCTCGAACATCACCTCGTAGCATCCGCCGGAGTCGAATTTCAGTGCACTACCCTACGGGAAGGCGTTGCCTATAGTGTACTTTCCCCACTAGCCCGCTCAAGACTTTAAAACACGCCCTAGAATCAGAAGTAAACACCCCGGTAAAACCATCATGAGCAGAGCCACCATCCTCGATCCAGCCGAGAGCTACAGCTTCAGCAAATACGCCGAGCTGGCGTTTGATACGGCTGACGTTCTGGCAGAATTTGGGGTGAGCTTGAGCAGTCTGTCGCTGGCTTTACCGCAGCACTTGCCCATCGATTCAGCGCCGCTCAGCCTAGAACTGCAAGAAAATCTGGCGCTGGTCGATCCGGCTTCGGAGATCGCACGACGAGAAGCGCTGATTTTTCCAGTTCTCAAAACCGTCTGCAAGGTTATTCAAACCTCGCTCAAAATTGAATATCCGATTCGGGTCAACTCGTGGCTCAAAGGCAGCTTCGATTATTTCATCCCGGCGACGCAAAGCCTGCTAGTGATTGAGGCCAAAAATGCTGATCTGGCCAGAGGCTTCACCCAATTGGCTGTTGAGCTAATTGCCCTCGATCAGTGGACCGATTCAACCCTGCCGATTCTCTACGGTGCTGTCACGACGGGCGATACCTGGAAATTTGGCCTGTTTCAGCGTCAGGCTAAGCAAATTCAAAAAGATATCAACACCTACGCCGTCCCCAGCGACCTGAATCTCGTGCTTTCAATCCTGTTCGGCATCACCATGAGCTATCCTGCTGGCTGAGAATCTACCTCCCCGTCTAGGGCTGAGTGGCAGAATGGACGACACGCCCTAGAAAACTGGGAATCGTCGCATAAAAACTCCCTGCCTCCAAACCGAAAGCAGGGAATTAGCAACATCTGGGAATTCAGCAAACGCCTGCCCTACTGCTCTGCGCCCTCAATCGGAGCAAAGCCCTGGCGCTGGACGTTTTCGCTGATGTGGCGCGGCTCCAGGAATTGCAGCAGGTAGTCGGGGCAAACCGAGAGAAAATGCTGGAAAGCGTCGGTCTCGGCATTTCCAAATCTGCCAGCCCACTGCTGATACCATTGCTCTCGCAGTTCGTCGCTCAGGGGTTGCAGTTCGACCCGCTCCAGATTTTTGCGCTGAGAAATCTCCCGTTCAATTCCCTGAAGCGACAGCGGACGGCCCGTAATCAAAAATCGATGGTGGCTGTCGTTCTGAAACTGCTCAACCTGCCGCAAAAACTCCTTCAGTCCACCGCCGTCTTGCCCCCGCCCCTCAAACAGCAGTTCATCTCTGCCAGCTCAAACACCGCCTTGGCCGCCTCGGTCGTTTCTTTCACTGACTCCGCCGCCGGAAATTCTGGAGCATGGGCGAAAAGAAATTGCCAGAGCCGACTTGCCATTACGGGACCTCACCAATCTGAGACTCACTGAATCTGAGATCAGTTAAGCATTGAATCCCCGAAATGTCATGGCTGGGCCAGGAACAGCGCCAAGACCTACAGACCCAGGGCCGGGTTGAGCATCGGCAGGGCTGGGTATATGGATAAAATTGAGAGTCGTGAACCGACCTGAATACTTTGTTCGCCAGCTGTATGATGTAGGTTATTCAGCGATTCTCGATCAAAAAAGGCCCCCAGCAAATCGCTGAAAGCCTTGTACCATTATCGTTTCACTTCTTTGCTTCACTTCGAAGCGGGTGATGGGATTCGAACCCACGACATCAACCTTGGCAAGGTTGCGCTCTACCACTGAGCTACACCCGCATGTTTTAGACTTTTACTAGTATCTCGAATTTATGCCAAAACGTCAACCTTTTTTGGAATCTTCTAGACCGGAACATAGAGCAACAGGCTAGGGAGGCCAGCGGTGGTATAACTAGGCTGGCTCAGCCGGGGCAGCGCTGAGCAGACTCTGGCTGCTGGCGGGAAGGCTGCCGTTCAGCTCGGGGTTGGCGGCCTTGACCTGGCGCATCAGGCTAGCCATTTCGATGGCGCTCATGGCGTATTCCCAGCCCTTGTTGCTCTTGATGCCAGCCCGCTCTAGAGCCTGCTGCATCGTGTCGGTCGTCAGGACGCCAAACACAATCGGTACGCCAGTTTGCAGGCTGACCGCCGCAATTCCCTTCGACACCTCCGCCGCCACAAAAT
>JBJTUI010000370.1:0-10437 GCA_046080625.1 Elainella sp.
CATTGCTGTGACAGGCATTGCCGGGCCCGGCGGCGCCTCTGCTGAGAAACCGGTGGGGCTGGTGCATGTGGCCGTGGTGGGTCCGGAACCATTCAGCGGCTGGAGTGAAGGCCATGCAGAGCAAAAATTATGCCCAGCGGAATATGTTACGTTCAATAGCGTTGTGTAACAGTGCAGCGCTTCCGAGAGGAAAAACACTTTGTCTAAATTCGACCTGCCTTTCCATCGTGCAACCTCCAACCTGGCCAATCGTGAAGATTTTAGCGAATACGTCGCTCACCTTCAGCTTCACATGGCTTTACAAGCTCGCAACCTGGTGCCAACCCTGACTCGCACCGCCGACAGCCGCGAACAGCTGCTGCACCAGACCCAGGCCGACTTTGAGAAATATGTCTCTCGCCAACGGGCTAGTTAGTACAAAAGGCCAGTTAGTGTCAAACAACATAGAATAACTTTGACAGACGGATTGAGCTGACGGCATCCGGTCAGATCCGTTGTCAGCTAAAGCCAAGTCAGCTAAAACCAAACCTCGGTTTAATATCAACCTTGAGTCAGAGCCTAACCGCTCTGATTTTTTGTGTTTGGCTCCCAGGTTTTTCAGCTTGAGGGCAAACCAGATTCAGCAAAATCCTATTTATGGAAAGCCTGCTCAAACCGATGCGGGCACCGGAGCCGGTTCGTATAAGTACTCAAACCAATTGCCCTCCGGGTCACGGCCATAGAAGGAAGCCGTGCCGTCTCGATGTTCGTGGATTTCGGTGACATGAACACTCTCAGCCTTGAGCTGGGCATAAGCCGCATCGACTTCAGCCCGGTCGTGGAAAATAAAACCAAAGTGCGGCCCCGACTGAGAATACTGGGGGCTGAGCAGCGCCAATCCGTCTTCCCCGGCCTTGAGATAGGCCCAGTCGGCGTCTTTCCAGGCCAGCTCCATGCCCAGAGATTGGTAGAACTGAACGGCTCGCTCAATGTCTTCAACACAAATGGCGACATGGCCAATTCGCTTCAGTTTCATGGCTCGATCCTCCTCGTCTGGTCTTGCTTTAGGTTGGCTTTTGACAGCCTGGCTTTTGACAGCCTGGATTCTATTGTAGAACCTGCGCCTCTCGCCAGGAACGACCCACAGCGAGAGCAGCGATTCGCGTTAAGCTGAGGAAGGCAAGACCTAAGTAGCTGGGTTTGGTTAGATCGAAGATGGTTGTAGGGGAGTGCAGAGGGCAAGCTCTCTGTTGGGGCGCAGCCCCCAAATCCCCACCGTCCTATAGTTGCACCTACCTACTTAATGGAATCAATCAAAGTTTGAATTGTTAATTTGAACTGTTAACTTGAACTGTATAAAGGGGCAGAAGGGACAGCATGGGCAAATGGATGGTGCGCATAGCCGAATGGGTAAAACAACGCGGGCTGAAGCTAGCTGTCACGGTTCTGGGCCTCTGGCTAGCAAGCTGGATGGTTGCGCCTGTCGCACTGGCCCTGATCCAGATCAAGCTCACGGATGTCACCTACCACGACTGTCCAGCCGAGATTGCAGAAGGCACGATTGCTGCCGGTAGCCCGATGGCGGCCAACTGCTACATTGTCACCGGTACCGCCAACAACCCGACCGGCAAGCCGATTGTCAATGCCGATATTTTTGGCCGAATTTTTGATGCCAACGACAACCCGGTGCTGCAAAATCGGACGCGCCTTGGGTCAATTGAAGAAGTGCCGCCGGGTCAAAGCACCTTTGAACTGCGGATTTCGGTGCCTGCCAACCAGCCCACGCCCCTGAAGCTCAAGCAGTTTAAGGCATCGGGTTTTTCAGGTGTAGTTAGGCGCTAGGAAGGCAGGCATAAAGGCAGGTAATAGAGAGGTGGACAGCTCCAAGCCAAAGCGCCCCTGATCCAGAAGGATGGATTGGGGGCTTAGCGGTTGAGCGAGCCGCTCAAAAATTGCCGTATTCTGCAATCGCGGTCTGAAGCCGCTGGCTGACTTCTGATACCGGCAGGCTGCCCAACTCGCCTGCGGCGCGGGTGCGGATGCTGAGCGTATTGGCTTCCGCTTCCTTGAGGCCGACCACCGCCATCACCGGGATTTTCTCCTTCTCGGCGTTGCGGATCAGCTTGCCCAAGCGCTCGCCGCTCAAATCTACCTCGGCCCGGATGCCGAGCTGCTGCATTTGCTCGACGGTCTGTTTGGCGAAGGGCAGCACCTCTTCCGTCACAGGCAGCAGGCGGATTTGGGCCGGGGCCAGCCAGATCGGGAAGTCGCCCGCATATTCCTCGATCAGAATGCCGATCAGCCGCTCTAGCGAACCAAACGGAGCCCGGTGGATCATGATCGGGCGCTTGCGGGTGCCGTCTTCCGCCACATATTCCAGGTCAAAGCGCTCCGGCAGGTTATAGTCTACCTGAGCAGTCCCGAGCTGCCACTCCCGATCCAGGGCGTCCTGGAAAATGAAATCGAGTTTGGGGCCATAGAAGGCGGCTTCGCCAATTCCCTCAAAGTGGTTCATCTCTAGCGTTTCAACCGCTCGCCGGATGGCCGCTTCGGCCTTATCCCAGGCTTCATCGGAGCCAATGTATTTGTCGAGGCTGGGATCTCGAAAGCTGAGGCGGGCTCGGAAATTCTTGAGCTGCAAGCTCTTGAACACGCTGAGCGTCAGATCAACCACCTTCATAAACTCGTCATCCAGCTGTTCGGGTGTGACAAACAGGTGGGAGTCATCCACCGTGAATCCTCGAACCCGAGTCAGGCCGCCCAGTTCACCCGACTGCTCGTAGCGGTAGACCGTGCCAAACTCGGCCAGCCGCATCGGCAGTTCACGATAGGAGCGCAGTTCGCTCTTATAGATCTGAATATGGAACGGACAGTTCATCGGTTTTAGGGCGAAGCCTTGTTCCTGCTGGCGGGCGTCATCGTCGTCGGCCATCATCGGGAACATATCTTCTTTGTACTTCTGCCAGTGCCCGGAGATCTTGAACAGATCAACCTTAGCGATGTGGGGCGTCACGACGGGCAAATAGCCGCGTTTGATCTGCTCTTGCTTAAGGAAATCTTCGAGCGTACTGCGAATCAGCGTTCCTTTGGGTGTCCAGAGGGGTAACCCAGGGCCAACCGGGTCGGCAAAGATGAATAGCCCCAGCTCTTTCCCTAGCTTGCGGTGGTCGCGGCGCAGGGCTTCTTCTTTACGGCGTTTGTATTCGGCCAGTTGCTCCGGCGTCTCCCAGGCCGTGCCGTAGATCCGCTGGAGCTGGGCCTTAGTTTCATCGCCGCGCCAGTAAGCCCCGGCCACTGTTTCTAGTTCAATCGCGTCGGGGTTCAGCTCCGCCGTGCTGTCAACGTGGGGTCCAGCGCAGAGGTCCCACCACTGGTCACCCAGGTGATAGATCGTAATCGGCTCCTGAATGTCAGCCAAAATCTCCAGCTTGTAGGGTTCGTTCAGCGCCTGAATCCGGCGTTCGGCCTCCTCGCGGCTCACCTCTTCCCGCAGCACCGGCAGCTTGCGGTTGATGATTTTGGTCATTTCCTTTTTGATCGCCTTCAGATCTTTCTCAGTGAAGGAATCGGGACTGTCAAAATCGTAGTAAAAGCCGTTTTCAATCCAGGGGCCAATCGTCACCTGCGCCTTGGGAAACAGCTTTTGCACCGCCATCGCCATGACGTGCGAAGTGGTATGGCGAATTTTTTTCAGCGTTTCTGACTCACTGGTGCGAGGCAAATACAGGGGAGCGGTTTGATTGGGTTGTTCCGCTGCATTTTCAGCAGGGGCGTCTGACTTAACCATGGTTGATCGGTAGTTCCAGAAAGCATGAGTAGCACTGTCTTTACTATCTTATCGAGCCGGATGACAGTCCGCTTCTAAAGCCGATTTTCTGGAGGTGAACCCAGCCAAATCCTGAGTCAACAGCCTGGTAGTCTGTACCAGACTTGAGTCCCAATTCTCGACCCCAAGGTAGAGATCCCAGCCGAAATTAATGAATGGATTGTTACAAAAGGTAAATCGCGTTAAGCTTACAAATAGCTACACTGGGGTGCCTTGAGGGGCGCTTCTGACGGGGCCGTCGCCACTCTAAACTTCCACCAAGCCAATGTTCAGTCCTGGTCCAAATTTGCCCGAATCCGAGCTGCTCAAGACGCTGTTACAACCTCTTCTGGAAGACTTCCAGTATTGGTTTGGCCGTTCGCGCAGTCTGCTCGAAGCCCATAGCATCGACTTCCTCACTGCCGACCAGCAGGCGAGTTTACTAGAGCGCGTCAAGCAGGCCCAGCAGGAAGTGGGAGCCGCCCAGCTGTTGTTCCAGGCTACCGGAGGGCAGGCCGGTGTGGAAACCTCTGTGCTGGTGCCCTGGCATCAGCTGGTAACTGAATGTTGGCAGGTTGGTATGAGGTTTCGTATGGCAAATCCGGAGCTGTTGGGCGAGTCAGATTCTGAACCTCCGGTTAAATAATTTTAAGAATTTGTTGCAAATTAACTCATTCCCTCCGACTGGTCTGAGAATAGTTAAACAAAGTTATTATTCCCATTAGGTCATGCAAGCCAGTTCTGCTCCAGATAGTTCTACTCCAGAGCTTTGCCCCGATATCTGACTGAGCTGGTCTTGATCTAGGATTTTGATTAAGGGTGGGTTAATTGGTGGCGCTTGACCTCTAGGAGAGCTTATGCTGCATTTACTTTATATTCTTGCTTTCACAGTTCTGGCTTTCTTGGCCGTTGGAAATCTGATCCGCAACATGATGATGCTGGGCGCAGAGTCGCAGCGCTATCGGGGAAATCGCGGTCAGTTTGCGCCAGGTGGCCAGGTTTCTAGCTCCAGACGGGCTCAATCCGTGCCCCATCCGGAGCTGCTCGACGACAAGGGCAACGTGGTGAACGAACCCTTTCTGGTGATGCGCTCAATCACGGTGGAAGATGCTCGCGAGCGCCTGGATGCCCTCTACAACGCTTCTCCCAGCGTCAGCGATGACAGCCGCGACAGCTCGGTCTGACCAGCCCAGCAGTATGACATTGCCTGATAGTCGGTCCGGTGAACCAGACGCCTACACTGTCGCTCATTTCGACTTTGACCAGCTGTCCTATCTCACGAGCCCCCGACATCAGCTTGCTCTGAAGGGTGTGGCTCTGGGACTGATTTCTCTCCCCTGCGACCAAGGCTACAGCTTCACCCACAGCCACGCTGAGCAGGAAGAGGTCTACATTGTTGTAGAAGGACGCGGCGAGATTTGGATAAACGAAACCCTGATGCAGCTACAGCGAGGTGACATCGTGCGGGTATCGCCCGCCGCTCGCCGTGCCCTCAAGGCAGATCCAGATAGTGCTCTGTTTGTGATTTGTGCGGGCGCAGTTCCGGCTGGATTTCCCAAGGTCGCCAACTCGCGCTACTTGATCGATGATGGCATTCCCCACTACGACGACGTGCCGCCCTGGTATGCGGGTGATCTAGCGATTCTGGAGCGCAACGAAAAGCTGAAAGCACGTATGCTCAAATCCCAGGCGAAACGGGCAGCCCAGCCACCTCACCCCGACCCTTCTAACCAGTAGGACAGCGGACGGCGCTGGCGTAAATCCAGACTATCGGCCAGGCTAGGCTCCGTCCAATCCAGCGGATGATCCTGTCCTTCTGGAACGACTGCTACATCCACCGACTCGCCAGCGGCCAGATCAACCGCAGCTTCTATTGGATCAAGCGGCTCCGAGTCCGTTTCATCGGCAGCCAGCAACGGCCCATCGTAGACCGGTGCTTCGATCTGGGCCGGTAACACGAGCTCGAACAGATCCACTGAGGCTAGCTCAGGCGCAGCAGGCTCGGGCAGGGGGGCGGGTGCCTGAAACTCTGGTAGAGCCGCAGCTGGCTCCGTCGGTGTTGCCAGTTGGTCAAGGCGACGGGGCTGACCCACCAGATCGGGACGTCGAGATGATAGGGCAGGGCGGGGCTTCAGACAGCGGGACAGGAACAGGCAACCAGCACTACAGCTGATTAAAATAATGCTGACTGCGGCGGTCGGAGAATGGGAAGCAGCTGGCCGGGAGCGGGTTGCAGGCGCAGGGCGGTTGGTTTTACCGGTTGGAACGGGTGCTGGCAACCCAGCAACACGGGGAGCCCGATATATCGCTGGAGCTGGGCTGGGCTGGGAGGTGGCCTTGAGGTCAACCGATGCTTCGGGGTTCATGATAGTTGTGGTAGCAGCGATGGCTATCCCCACCAGAATCGCCCAGCCAGAGAGTAGACCAAAGGCGGGATAGCGCTGCATCAGCTTAAAAATCGCCTTCAGCAGCCTGACGCTGAGCCGAGCTGTCAATTGGCTCAGGTGCCACAAAAGCTGCCATACCAGAACCCAAACGGCCCAGGCCAATCTAATCCCTCGGCCAATTTGTCGAGCCGTTGGGGGCTTGTGAGCTGGGCCTACTGAAGGACGGGCTCTGGCGGTGGGTTGGCGACCAGGCGACGGTTGAAGCAGCCGATCTGGGCTGGCAGACCGATCTGGATTATTGGACCGACCTGGATTAATGGGTCGATCTGGCACTGGCCGGGTAGAAGAAAACTTGCCCATTGATTCAGCCGATAACGTTGGGCTATGGCGTTTCTGACTCTCGGTATAGGGGCTGTGCAGGGGACTGCATCTTCTTGCCTATTGGTTCCCTGAGGCTCAAAGGCCCCAACCCGGCCAAGACCCACCTGATGGTTCCACAAATCTGATCTCTGATCTACGATACGGGGAAACCTACCTACACAGAACCTGACCCCGCATCTCCTAAGCTGCCCGGTTTTGAATTGAGTTGAACGCTTGCGTCTACTGCTTACGTTCTCTATTGCCTATTATTTCTACTATCATCCTAGGCTGATTCCGGCCAGGTGACTAGTCATGGGGGCTGGGGCCAGCCTCAGTGAGGATGGGGGCACTAGGCCCGCTCCAGCGCCAGTTCAACCAGTTGATCTACCAGTTCGGGGAAGGGGACGCCGCTAGCCGCCCAGAGCTGAGGATACATGCTGGTAGCTGTAAAGCCGGGCAGCGTGTTGATTTCGTTGATCAAAATTTCTCCGGTAGCCTCAAGGTAGAAAAAATCGACTCGGGAAATTCCGGCTCCGTCTACGGCCAGAAACGCCTGGACTGCCATCTCCTGGACGCGACGAGCCACCTGATCGGGCAGGCGGGCCGGTATATGCAGGTCGGCCTTGCCTTCGGTATATTTGGTTTCGTAGTCGTAAAAGTCGCTGCTGAAGCTGATCTCACCCACCACAGAAGCCTTGGGCTGGGCGTTGCCCAACACGGCGCATTCTACTTCGCGGGCCGTCACGCCAGCCTCTACAATGATTCGGCGGTCGTAGCTGGCGGCGCTGTCGAGGGCAGCTTCCAACTCGCTGCGGCTGCGCACCTTGGCAATCCCCACCGACGACCCGAGGTTGGCCGGTTTGACAAAGCAGGGGTAGCCCAGCTCGGCTTCGATCTGGTCGCAAAGCTTGGGGAAGACGCAGGGATTAGACCAGACCTGGCTGCGGGTGACGCCGAGATATTTGACCTGGGGCAGACCCGCCTGGGCAAAGGCCTGTTTCATGGCCAGCTTATCCATACTCAGGGCCGAAGCCAGCACCCCACAGCCGACAAATGGTTTTTGCATCAGTTGCAGCAGCCCCTGCACAGTGCCATCTTCGCCGTTGGGGCCATGCAGCATGGGAAACCAGACATCAATATTGGCTGCTGCGGCTGGAAAAGCCCAGAGCCCGCCTTCGGGCTGGAGAACTTCGGTGTCCGGGGACTGTCCTGACGTCAGCACCGCTTCAGCAACCGGGCCAGTCAGCCAGCAGCCGTTCTTCTGGATGTAGAAGGGCAGAACGTCGTATTTGCTGGCGTTATCTGCGGATTTCAGGGCGCGCACAATCGCCTGGGCCGAGCGAATCGATACCTCATGCTCTCCTGAACGACCGCCAAACAAGGCTCCAACCCGCATCGCCATGCTGTTCCTCCCCGGCCTGTCTTCTAGACGTTTTTGCTAGACCGACTATTCGCAGCTAGCCTACCACAGGTTTACCGGATCGACTGCGTTTTCCTAAGTTCTATCTCTGTAGTGATCCCCAGGTCAGATTCGGCGATATATGTTGTTTAATACACAGATTTATAGTAAAAATTTTGCTCTATGAAAAATCAGCAACAGCCGCAATCGCAACAGACCCCTGAACAGACCGAACAAGAGGCTGCTCAACAGGCTGGTCAAAGGTTTAGTCAGGCCGGTCAAGGCGCTCTGGTGATTATTGGGGGGGCTGAAGACCGGGAAGGGGATTGTATTGTGCTGCGGGAGTTTGTCCGACGGGCCGGAGGCGTTAAGGCCACTATCGCCGTGCTGACCGCCGCAACCAGCATGCCCAGAGAAGTTGGCGATACCTATATTGCTGCCTTTACTAAGATTGGGGCCGCTGAAGTCGAGGTGATCGATACGGAGTATCCGGAGGATGCGGCTCGGGAAGAGGCAGTTGAAAAAATCAAGCGCGCCACCGGCATCTTCTTCACGGGCGGGGACCAGGCTCGGATTATTGAATTGGTGAAGGGCAGCCGCATCGATCAGGCGATTCGGGAACGCCACGCCCAGGGTGTGGTGATTGGGGGAACCAGCGCCGGAGCCGCCATGATGCCCGATACGATGATCGTGGAAGGCGATTCGGCCACTAACCCGCGTGTGGATGCGGTGGATCTGGGTCCGGGTATGGGCTTTCTGCCCGGAATTGCTGTCGATCAACATTTTTCCCAGCGGGGCCGTTTGGGCCGCCTGATCTCGGCCCTGGTGCAACAGCCAGCCATTCTGGGGATTGGCATTGACGAAGACACGGCGGTGATTGTGGATGGCGACGAATTTGAAGTCGTGGGCCAGGGTTCGGTGACTGTGGTCGATGAATCGGCAGCCACCCATAACAACCTGGAAGGGCTGCTGCGGGATGAAGGGCTGGCGGTCTGCGATGTGAAGCTACACATCCTGCCCCAGGGCTATCGGTTCAACCTGAAAACCCGGCGGGCGATTTTGCCGTCTAGTGCCGTTCCTACCCCGGCCATGGCCCAGAGTTGAGCGGGTTAGAAGTTGAATGGGTTAGAACTAGCTGGAGAGCTGGCCCGCGATACAGGTAACTGCATGGCCCCCAAACTCAATCTGCTGGTCTTGAACCCGCATAAAAATCTGACCATCTCGCCCCACCTGCATTCCCTGACGGGCGGTGTAGACAACCCCATAGTGGTCGAGCAATTCCGAGTGGAGCAGGAACGCGGCCACGCTGACATTGCCGCTGCCGCAGACTGGATCTTCGGCGATACCGTGCAGTGGGGCAAACGAGCGGACTTGCATCTGGGCCTGCATCTGGGTCTGCATCTGGGCCGGTGGACTGGCTGTTGGGCTAGGAGGGAATAGACCAGCATCGGGCTCAGCCGATTGGCCAAAAACAGTGACGCCCGTGGCCTGGGTCATTTCGCTGATCTGGGAAATTAGAGACAGATTGGGGGTAAGGGCGGCGACTGCTTCCGCTTTGCCCAAATTGGCCACAATCCAAACTGCGCCTACATCGATCCGCAGCGGCGGCGGGGCGACGGGCTCCAAGGCTTCGCTCAATAGCTCTAACACGTCATTGTCGAGTGAGCTGACGCTGGCAGGTGGGGCAGCAGCAAAGATCCGGCGACCCTGGGGGCTGGCTTCAACACTGATGGGAATGATCCCAGCCGCGCATTCCTGTCGCAGCACTGGCTTGACGGCAACCAAACCGCTCTCCAACACGGCATGAGCACTGCCCAGAGTCGGATGTCCGGCAAAGGGTAGCTCCTGTTTGGGCGTAAAAATTCGCAGGCGGTAGTCTGCCGTCGGGTCGGAGGGCGGCAGCACAAACGTAGTTTCGGATAAGTTCGTCCAAGCGGCGATCTGCTGCATTTCCTGGTCTGTTAAACCCTCGGCCTCCAGCACCACCGCAACTGGATTGCCGCGGAACGGAATTTGGGTAAAGACATCGACCTGCTGAAAACGATGGGTTGGCATGACGGGTTAGAGCTGCTTGCGTTTCAAGGCTGCTGGGAAACTGTTCGAGCACATAGCACCTGATTCTAGCCAGATTGGGGAATTCTAGGAAAGTTGGCAAATCAGAAGTTGCCGAATAGACGGTCATAGCAGGCGGAGGAAACTGCTCAGGACACCTGGATTTTAGAGGTAAGCTAAACTTTGCTGAATTTCGCCTGGGTTAGACGTTAAGCTAGCTAGAGAGTGCTACCCAGCCAGAGAATACTCCTGGTCAGACTTCACTGGTTAGATTGGCCAGTTAGATCAGTTAAATTAACCAGTAGATTAGCCAAATTAAAGTAGCTGAATCGGATTAGCTAAATTAGCCAAGTGAGACTGGCGCTGGCAGCCCAGCAGCCCTGCTGAACCCCACAGCCTTCGCGCTGAAGAACTAAAAAATTGAGCTGAGAAATTCGTTCAGCAGAAGCTAGATC
>JBJTUI010000371.1:0-4815 GCA_046080625.1 Elainella sp.
ATTGTCCCCGGCTTGACGCCCTGCCTCTCCTGCATCTTCCCGGAAAAACCCGACTGGGATAAACGCGGGTTTGGCGTGTTGGGGGCCGTCTCGGGGACGCTGGCCTGCCTGACCGCCCTGGAAGCGATCAAGCTGCTGACAGGACTGGGGACGCCCTTGCTGTCGCAGCTGCTGACGATGGACCTGAGTCGGGCCGAGTTCTCGAAGCGTCACCCTTACCATGACCCCGATTGTCCCGTCTGCGGTGAAAAGAGCCGCCGCATGGCCGATCTGACTGTACAAACACCCGCTGTACAGGAGGAACGATGCTACTCTCGCTCCTAGCGCTGCTGGTGGCCGTCTCTAGTCTCTGGCTGAGCCGCAGCCTGGAAGAGATTACGGGTCTGCTGATCAAGCTAATCGGGCTGTTCAGCCTGTTGCTCAGTCTAGTCTGGTCTCCCTGGTTGATCAAACTTCTGGTTGTCACCGCAGTTCTGGTCAAAGCCCCGCTGGCTAGCCTGCCCCCCGGCTTGAGCCCCAACTTGATCCCCAATCTGGACCCGAACGGTACGGGGTTCCGGGAGAAAGTTTAAGCGTTATAGCCATAGTCTTTCTGGTTAGGACGGGGTGCAGGGGTGGAACCCCTAGCTGGGGGCGCAGCCCCCATCCCCCCTTCTGTCCTAAGCTAAGTGCGTAGCGCTATATCCCACGATCTATTGTTCTGGAGGAAAATTAATGACTGTTACCTTAACCGAAAAAGCTGAATTCCGCCTGCGCGCCTTTCTACAGGGCAGCGCCAACCCTGCTCCTGAAAAGGGAATTCGGGTAGGTGTGAAAGACGGAGGCTGTAATGGCTACGAATACACGATCGATGTTGCCAACAGCCCCCGTCCCACCGATCTGATTGAACAGCAGGGCAAGATCCCGGTATATATTGACCCGCAGGTAGCACCCCTGCTTCAGGGGGTTGTGATCGATTTTGTCGATAGCCTGATGGAAAGCGGATTTAAGTTCAGCAACCCCAACGCCACCGATACCTGCGGCTGCGGTAAATCATTCCAGGCGGGTGACTGTACGCCAGCCGCAACGCCCTGTAGCTAGCGCGCCCGCAAGATTGAATTCACCTATCATCCTTCTGGAGGACACAATTATGGCCACGTTTCAAGTGCATTTGGTCAACCCCAAGCGCGGCATTGACATCACGATTCCGGTTGACGAGTCTACAACCATTCTAGAAGCCGCAGAAGATCAGGGGCTCGACCTGCCTTTCTCCTGCCATTCCGGCTCCTGCTCGAGCTGCGTTGGCAAACTCGTAGAAGGCGAAATCGACCAGTCGGAGCAAGTCTTCCTCGACGATGAGCAAATGGAGAAAGGCTTTGTGCTGCTCTGCGTCACCTATCCCCGTTCCGACTGCAAGATCCGCACCCACCAGGAAGCCTACCTGGTCTAAACCCTGATTTCATCACCATCCCTTTCCTAGCTGATTTTCGTCACTTTATCCTGCCCCCATACCCGGAGAAGTCACCCCATGCCACCACTTGATTCACTGCAAAGTATCTCATTAAGGCTGCTGCGTGCGGGTGAACGGGGTACCATCGCCCGGACTCACGCTCTGCGGGATGCGACGGCCCGAACCCTGAAGACGATGGGATTAGTGCCGGGGCAAACCATCACGCTCGTCCAGCGCTTTCCCCGGTTTGTGGTCAAGATTGGCAGCCGTTGCCACTGCTTGGATGACTCAGCCATCAACGCCATCTACATTCGCACCTTGCGGCCCTGAGGTTCACCGCCCTATTGATTCACTGAGAGGTTCATGATGCTGCCTACAAATCTGTCGTCACTCAAAGTTGGGGAAGCAGCTGTGATTGACCACCTGATGGCTGAGACCAATCTGCACCAGCGCTTGTTGGCTCTGGGAATTCGCCCCGGTCGTCAGGTTTCCCTGCTGCGCAAGGCCTGGTTTTCGGGGCCGCTACACCTGCGGGTTGGCACGACAGAACTGATGCTGCGCTACCAGGATGCGCAACGAGTTCACGTCAGAACCGTGGGCCGGGAGGTGGAGGAGTGAAACAGGTCGCTGTTTTGGGGATGCCGAATACCGGCAAATCCACCTTCTTCAACCGGTTGACCGGGGCCAGCGCCAGCATCAGCAACTGGACCGGCACCACCGTAGACCTGATGATGGCGCAAGTGCAGCTGGGAGAAGAACAGGCCGAGGTGATCGATCTGCCGGGAATCTACGACCTGCGCGGCTTCTCGGAAGATGAGGAAGTGGTGCGGCAGGTGCTCAAATCGACGCCGCTGCATCTGGTGCTGCTGGTGCTGAATACGAGTCAGATCGACCGTCAGCTCAGTCTGGCCCTTCAGGTGAAGCATCTGCATCTACCTGCGGTGCTGCTGCTCAACATGGCCGATGAAGCGCCCAAATTTGGGGTGGTGGTGGAGGCGGAAAAACTAGGGGCAGAGCTGGGAATGCCGGTTGTGCTGATGAGCGCCAAACACGGTCAGGGTTACGATCTGGCCTACCAGACGATTACCGAAATGCTGCACCGCCAGCAGGAGGCCACCCCGGCGGTTCAGTTAGAAGACCAGCTCGCCCCGGAAAACCAGATTGCCGAGGAGATGGGCAGCCTGTTACAGCACGCGGTTTCTGTGCCCCAACAGCTCCCGGAGAACCCCACCTCCCGATTAGACCGGCTCCTGCTGCATCCGCTCTGGGGACTGCCCCTGTTTTTTGGGGCGATGTTCTGCATGTTCCAGATCGTCTATGCTTTGGCGACGCCCGTGCAGGATCTGCTCCAGCAGGGTTTAGATGGGTTGAAACAGATGGTGCTAGTACCGCTGCTCGGCCCCCTGCCCTTGTTTTTGCAGGCGTTTCTGCTGGAGGGACTGTATGACGGTATCGGCACCGTGGCGGCCTTCATTCCGGTGATTGTCCTGTTCTTCTGCGGTATGGCGATTGTGGAAGACAGCGGCTATCTGGCCCGCTCTGCTTTTCTGATGGATGCGCTGATGGCCCGTCTGGGGCTGGATGGCCGCAGCTTTGTCATGACTCTAATGGGCTTTGGCTGCAATGTTCCGGCGATTATGGGGACGCGGGTGATGCGTTCGCCCGGTCTGCGGCTGCTGACAATGCTGGTCATTCCCTTTTCCCTCTGTTCGGCCCGCCTGACCGTGTTCATCTTCATGACCTCGGCTCTGTTCTCATCTCGAATCGCGCCTGTAGTGCTGTTTAGTCTCTACCTTGTTAGCTTTGTCGCCGCGATTCTGACTGCCTTTCTGTTCAAGGGCAAATATCCCAACCAGGAGCCGCTGGTGCTGGAGCTGCCGCCCTATCGCCTGCCGACCCTGCGGCAAATGGTCTGTCGCGCCTGGCACGAGGTCAAGCATTGCATCCGCTTTTCCTACCGCTTCATCATCATCGGCGTGGTGCTGATCTGGCTGTTAAACCATCTGCCCACGGATGTGCCGGTAGCTAGTGCCCAAACCCTGTCGGGCATGCTGGGTTCGCTGACTCAGCCGCTGCTGGCCCCCCTGGGAATCACGCCCGAGCTCACGGTGACGCTGCTGTTTGGCTTTATTGCCAAGGAGGTGGTGTTGGGGGGTCTGGCGGTGATCTACCAGCAGAGCGGTGATGCGGCCCTGATGGGAGCGATTGCCCAGCAGATCAACTGGGCTCAAGCCTACAGCTTCATGCTGTTCACGCTGCTCTATACGCCCTGCCTATCCGCCGTGGCCGTGCTGAAGAATGAGTCGAAAAGCCAGCGGTTTGCCCTGCTGTCGGTGGCCTGGTCGCTGGGATTGGCCTGGATCTCAAGCTTCGTCTTTTATCAAACGGTTCAACTGCTGGGACTGGTTTAGGTTCACCCACGTCTAGGTTCACCCACGTCCAGGTACGCCAACGTCTAGCTTCGCCAACGACAGAGAAGTTCACCCCCACTGGAGAGATGCGCTATGTCTGAACAGCCGATTTCAAACGAGGTGGCCTTGAGGATCGCTCTGGCCTCAAGACTGTTCCCCGAGCTGTCAATCACCGATTTTATCGAAGCCCTGCAAACCTACCTGGGCGGCACTCTAGACGAAATCAGCCTGGGTCGAATTACAGTCACGAATCTCAAAACCGCCCTGGGCCAGACCTACGAGTTGGATGCGGACGAAGACGGGGAAGATGCGGACGCGTTGGATATTGCCGCATTCAAGAAAGCGGTGCGTCTGCTCTGGGGCGAACTGGATGAGATCGATCAGCTGCCCACCACTGAGCTGTACCAGGAAGACGACATGCCCAACTCGGTGCGGGTGGCCGTCGCCTCCAATAACCAGGAATCCTTGGACGGCCATTTCGGCTCCTGTCTGCGCTATCTGATCTACCAGCTTTCGGCTGAGGAGTTGCGGTTGATTGATATTCGTTCGGCCCTGGAAGCCGATCTTTCCGACGACAAAAATGCCTTCCGGGTCAGCCTGATCCGCGATTGCTCGGTGCTCTATATCGTGGCGATTGGCGGTCCGGCGGCGGCCAAGGTCGTGCAGGCCGGAATCTATCCAATCAAAAAAGAAGCGGGTGGACCGGCCCGAGAGTTATTAGGTGAATTACAGCATGCGCTTGCCACATCTCCCCCGCCCTGGCTGGCTAAAATCCTGGGCGTGGCGGCAGGTGAGCGTGTCAAAAACTATAAGGCTCTGGCCTGAATTTGGGCTAAAACTTGGGGCTTGAGGATTCACCTGAGCAGGGTTGTTTCACAAGGAGACTGCTTATACTACCACCCCCTTAAGAAGCTGTTTGTAAATTTCAGTTGAGCATAGCCAACTCGCGCTTTTGGCGTTTCGTCAAGTTGCGAG
>JBJTUI010000372.1:0-6664 GCA_046080625.1 Elainella sp.
TGGCCGCTTGGGCCTGACTATTCAATTTGGCGACGGTTTTAGGGATTATTTAGGGATTTGAATTTCCCAAATCTCTGAAACCGATGGGCAGTGAGGGACTCGAACCCGCGACATCCTGCTTGTAAGGCAGGCGCTCTACCAGCCTCAGAACACCTGGAACGCTTGTATCAAACGCCTTACAGTCAGTCAGTGGTAGAGTTACAACCATCCCAAATCATCCTCAAATGTCACCAGTTAACCCCAAAAACGGTCATTTTGAGGTCATTGCCCAGATTAATGACCGGCTTAAAGCTGCTGCTGTCCCCGTTGCCGTCGAAGCGAACGGTCGGTATTTGGTGCTGAGAGCCACGCTGCCTTGCAAGCCGGGTGATGGATTTGGCCGCAAGCGCTATAAGCTATCACTGGGCATCCCGGCCAATCCTGCTGGGCTGAGGCGGGCTGAGGCTAAGGCGCAAGCGCTGGGAGATGAGTTGGCCCGCGATGTGTTCAACTGGGCCAATTGGCAGAACCCCCGCCGCGAAAAGGTTGCCGACAGTTCGATCCGCGCCCTGATTGACCGCTACAAAGCTGACTACTTTTTAACCCGTCGCATCACCGAGGCGAGTTGGGCGGAGAATCAGGCCCGTACGTTTGCCAAACTGCCCCAGGAAGCCGAGCTAACCGAGTCGGCGATATTGGCTGTTGTCTGGTCTACAGAGCCGCATACCAGAAGCCGTGAGGTAGCCTGCCAGCGGTTGCAGGGACTGGCTCGTTACGCTGGCCTGGAAGTCGATTTGGGGCCATACAAGGGCGACTACAGCGACAGGTCTACAGTACCCCGCGAGCTGCCTTCAGACAGCCAGATAGAGCAATGCCGCGAACTCATCCCGAACGAGGCATGGAAATGGGTCTATGGCGTTCTGGCGGCGTTTGGGCTGAGGCCGCATGAGGTGTTCAGGTGTGAGTTTGCAGGCCCGCTAAAGCTCAATGTCTGGGAAAATACTAAGACCGGCTCGCGAACGAGCCGCGCCATTTTGCCGGAATGGGCAGAGCGCTGGAACCTGGTTGAGGTGAGCCGACCATCTATCACGGGCGACACGCCGCGCAAGCTGGGGCAGGCCGTCAGTCAGCAGTTCTGGCGGTATCATCTGCCGTTCCATGCCTACGATCTGCGCCACGCCTACGCCGTTCGGGGAAGTGTGACAAAAGCTCTGCCGGTTTCGACTATGGCGGCCATGATGGGCCATTCAGCCAGCCTGCATACCAAAACCTATCACCGCTGGCTGAGTGATGCCACAAATGAGGATGTCTACCGCCGTATGGTATTGGGGGACGATTCAGCCCGCTAGGCGTTTGAAATGGCGCTGCAATGCCGTTCTGCACTTTGGAACGTGATACCTCCATGTTGGGCGTTTCTTCCCCTTGCTGAGGTTACAGACCTCGCCCTTTGCCTCGCTGAAGACGCCATCTAGGCGCAAGCGCTGAAGGTGGCGAGCGTTCTCCACTCCATCAGGCAGTAGGGCCGCCGCCGCCCGGTCTGGCGTAGCCCAACCCTCGATCTGAGTTTGGGTACCAGCGACCAGCGATTTGATGGCAGCAACCTCAGCTAAAAGCTGCTGCTGTTGCAGGTAGAGTTCGGAGATCAGTTTTTGAAGATCGCTCATGCTGCTATCGCTTCGGCTTCCTGCCGCCTCTGTTCCTGCCTGAAGTAGAAATCGTCCCAGCGCTCCTGCTCTCGATCTAGATGCCCATCAACTGCCTGAATTATCGCGTCGTAGTTCGCCCTGAATAGCTTAGAGCCGCCATCTGCGTGGGGTTTCCAGGCCGAGGCGTGAACAACTTTTGAGCTTGTGAACCGCTGCGAGCCGTCCCGGCGTTTGCCGTTCGGGGTCAAAACATCAGACTGAACCCGAACCTTTTTGGCGACTGACTGAAACCCAAAGCCGCTCATAGTACGGCAGACGACTTGCCACAAGTCGCCTTGTTCCTCGACTTCGGGGAACAGATCTCTAAGCTTGCGGCTGGCCTGGAACATTGCCCAGAGTTCAGCAGCGATCGGAGAGTCGGCAGTATAGCCAGTTTGATTTAGGATCACCTCGCCCTTGCAGTTGGCAAGCCGTTCCAGGTCAAGCGCTCGGAACAGGCAGATAGAACGGTACTGCCTCCAAGTGCGAGATTGGGGCGAGACAAACCGCCTAGATTTGATGCGGCGCTCTAGCTCAGCTTCGATGTCTTTGCGGCCCGCCATCCGGTAAGCCTTGAGCTTGTCAACCTTGCGAGAACGAAATAGCCGCCCGATATCGAGATGGGATTGAAAGTCGTTCGTCAGCTTAAACCCCTGGATGATGCCCTGCTGAAGCCGATCGACAATTTCGGGGAAATCGGCCCGCCATTTGGCTAGCTCGATGTCCCAATATTCACTGTCCGTTTGGGGCGCTTTTTTCTGGTCGATCAACTGCTGGCCTGTTTGCAAGTCGGCTTGAAGGCATCGAGCGACTTCAGCATTCTTGACCCCGACAACTGCCCCGATGAATTTTTCGGTGTCTTCGCCTGCGACTTCAACAACCTCAACCGACTCGAAAAAGTGCTGAAGCAGGCAGAGCAGGTACTCAGAGTTGTAAGCTCGTTCGATTTCGCGGGTTGCTGTTTGCCACTGCGCCCAGCGCTGCGTGTGGCCGTCGATCTCGATCTCCAATCCCTGGAATGCCGCCGCCGCTTGTTCAGCCCAGTGGCCAACCTGCTTTCCGCTGAACTGCCTGAAAGGGGCTGAGTCTTCGTCTCCGGCAGAAAACCGGGGAGCCGAAACATACCACTCAGGGCACTGCCGACAGCGGCCCAACATCTGAAGCATATCGACCGGACTCAGTACGCCTGTCGAAACCAACAGCCCTCTATCGAATTTGGCCTGGATGTCGGCCCCTGCCTGAATCGAGGGAGTGTAGATAAACCAGTCTGGATTTTCGCGCTCAATTGCCGCCGTTGGGTTAGGTAGTACAAATTTATTACTGTCTACCGTTTCGCCCGATGACACTAAAACAGTCTGGCCCTTGGTGCGTAGGTACTCGCCGAAGATATTGGCCAGCAGCCTGGAATCTACCGCGATAGCTTGCCGCCCGCCCTGGGCAATCATCTGATCGAGGATTGCGAAGTATCCAGCGTCATGCTTGAAGCTAGTTAACCCTTTTTTGGTTAATAGTTCCACCCACTTAACTCGCTTGGGTGACTTGTCTGACTGCTGCCGATAGACGATCCGATTTCGCCCGCGGTAGGGTTTTAGTACGCCGCGATCAGCGTCGCTCAGAAAAGCGTCAGCGACAATCATCGTATGGACTTCAGCCAATGCCTGCTGAATCTGAGGAAACTCAGACGAAAGGTTTTGAGCGCCACATCGTAACGCCCGGAATTCATCAATAATTAGAACTGTGTTACTCCAGTCGATGCTATCAACCGCATAATCTTTGAACGATTCGGCACACATTAAAATCAAGCCGCCGTGATTGGCTTGAATCAGCTCTCGGTTGCCGCTAACGTCGGATTGATAATGCCAAGCCTGAATGCCGAGCGAGTGAGCGCGGGTGAGCGTGTTGTGCAGTAGCCCGTTTCGATTTGCAACCCAGACCACTAGCCGATCTGGATGCTCGATCTGGAACTGCTTTACAGCTCGCAGCATCGATTCAGTTTTGCCAGCGCCAAGCCAGCCTTGAATCAAATGGCTTTGGCTGAGGCCAATGTCAATTTGGGGACAC
This sequence comes from Elainella sp., assembly GCA_046080625.1. Lineage (GTDB taxonomy): Bacteria > Cyanobacteriota > Cyanobacteriia > Elainellales > Elainellaceae > Elainella. The sequence goes on from JBJTUI010000372.1 coordinate 3,726, forward strand.
CATCCTGAATATTCGGTATCAGCTTTGCCCATCAAAAAGTCTTGCTGGAGAGCAGGCCAAAACTTTTCTTTGAAGGTGTCGAGGCGGGTTTGAATCGCCCAATCCCGCTGCTGTTTGAGGCGCTCGGCTTCGTCCTGCTGGCTGACCCCCTTGCCGTCCATAGCAGCCCCAAAGCGGATGCCAGCGAGTCGGAACAAAGATCCGAGCGTAATCCCGCCTTCGCGCCGCTCCAACGAATCCCAGAGTTTGTCAGTGCAGCCTGCCTGATATTTGCTGCCTTGAGCGCTCCACTCGTCGAAAAGCTCGAACCACTGATCGCCCGCCGAATGCAGTGCGGCTCCGACTTTGAACCAATCGTCTCGATGGCAGTCGGGGTCAATTCGGCCTAGCGCCTGCTCGATTGCATCTTGCAAGCTGCTGGAGTCGAGAGCATCCCATGATCTTGCTTCGCCCAAACTGACCTGCTTGTGGCTAGTTTTGGCCGTGATGGCCGCTTCGATTTCACGGCAAACCCACTGGGGGGCTTCTGCGACTTCGACCTGTTCAGGCGACAGCTTCCAGCGATAGCCGTCCGTTTCTGGGTGAGCAGATGGCGCGATTGTGACCGATTGACCTGCAAGCTGAAGCTCGATCGCTTCGCCATAGTGCTTGATCCCCTGGTTCAGAATGACTTTCCGCAGTGGCCGATCTAACCCTGTAATCTGCTGGGCCAGACTATCTGGGAGCCGATACAGTGCGGTGAGTCGCCCTACTTTGCCAGAAGTCCAGGCTACAGTTTTGGGGTTCACCTCGCCTGCTGCCAGCGTCTTCGCCAGCCAGCGAGCGACCCGCCCGTCGATATCGACCGCAACGCAGCCCAATGGCACCAGCAGCGCTAACCCGTCTGGGCGAACTGTATAGCTGCTGTTTTCGCCCTTCAGCCTGTCGCCAAACTTGATCAGCGTGGCGATCCTCTTTCGGCTCAAATTCTCAGTTCGCCAGCTAGGCCGGTAGGGACGCTTCCGGTAGGTTGGGGTGAGCTGCCACGCTTTAGGAAGTTGCTTCAATTCGAGGCAGAGACGATCTTCTCTAGTGAGGCTGGCAGCCGCACCAATGTCTAAAGGGATAAGCCTGGAGGTTTTCACTTCGCCGCCTCCAGTACCGCTTCAGCTAGCCTGTGAATCGCAGCCGACTCGATCGGGCAACCCTCGTTCAAATCAAGGTCAAACCCGATGCCCAGAGCTGCCGCCCCGTCCATCAACCGTTTAGCCTCGCTCGGCCAGAGCGGAGGGCAAAGCAGCCAGCGGCAATCTTCTTGAGTGATCACCAGCCTGACCCGCCCCGCCCAACCTGGACAAGGCTCTAAGCTTACTGCTGGGCCATTGCTGGCGAGCATCCCGACTGGTCGAATCGAAATGCTGTTGGCCGTGAGGGTTCGCATCATGCCTCACCTCCAGCTTCCAGCCCTAGCTGAGCGGCCAGCGCTTTCGAGACCCACTGCTGAAACCGCCCGCAGCTCTCGCAGGTGATTCTAGCCGCATGTGGCCCAGATCCAGGGCCGATAGCGAGCGCCTCACTGCCGCAGTTCTTACAGACCCTCGGCAGTTGGGGGTGGGGTTCTAGAACTTTATCGCTATATAACTCTTGAATTTTGTAGCGATGTTGATTACAATTAGGGGAAGAACTTAGCGCCCCCTGCTGATTCTTTTCGGTCAAAATAGAAGATAATGTCATCGTGATTCCTCCGGGGATTACGGCCAACCCCTAGAAACCAGTAAGTCTTGCAGGACGGGTTTCAAGGGGTTTTGACTTTAAGCAGACTTTTGAAGCTCGATCTCTCGCTGATCGACCCAGCGCTCAACCAGCTCTCGAATAATCACGGTTGGCTTTTTACCTTCTAGGTGCGCCAATCGTCTCAGCCGAATTTGGTCGCTTGGGCTGATCCGAAAAGTTCCAGTTGTTTTTGGCTCAGGTTTCATCAAAGTTTCTCCTCAATGCGCGACACGGTTTTGCGACTCAAAAACCCGCAACTTGCGGGATGTTTAATTTATAGCTCAAGCATTCAGGTTTCGCACAAACTCAACCAAAAATCTTTCAGCCTCAAACCCTTGCCGCGTTTGTGTTACAACACAATTTCTGTATATCTCAGCCTCATCCCTCTGGGCGTTCATGCATTGTTTGTGTTGCAACACAATTTTGATGCTTTTGTTTGCTCGGCTCTGCGTTTATTTTGCGCTCATGCGATGCTGTCGGCAAGGTTACTAATTAAAAAGCCGAGGCATTTTCAGCCCCCGGCTTTTAATTTGGTCGGGCAGCTAGTTGAATCGAGCCTTGCTGGCTAAGACTTCCAGTGCCTTGCTGTCGAGTCTTTCAGGCGCGCGATCGTCGTCGTAGGTAACCTCATCGGACGGCTGGCAGAATTGAGCGACAGCGGCAACCAGGGCATTGCAATCGTTCCCGGTAGCTGAGACGCTGAGCTGAAGTTCGCCGTCATCATTTTGGGTAAATTTCAAACGCCAGCCAAACATCGGGGCGTCGATGGTCAATCCGGGAATTGGGTGCAGGCTGATCAGAAATTGCTGAAAGGTTTCGAGTTCGGCGCGGGTCATAATTTGTAATCTCTGTAGGGTTTGCGGGCGAGTTTCAGGAAATCCAGCCACAGGGCCGCGCTCGGTGGCAGCCCTGTCTTTGGGGGGTCAGTCAATCGAGAGCGTTCGCCCTCCAACTGTGACCACTTGCCGCCCAGCGCCACGGTTGTGGAGTCTGACGCTGGGCAGGTCGGCAGCAACCGAGGGCATCGAAGCCACTGCCGTCAGATGACGCTCAACTCGCCGCGATGTGGTTTCAGCATTGCGGGCTGTTTCCCAGGCCAGAACTTCTACTGCATCGTGGGAAACCTTCACCTCGAAGACTGCCGCTGTTAGGCGCTTGCTGCCCCGCACTTGAATCCGAGCTTTGGG
>JBJTUI010000373.1:0-5621 GCA_046080625.1 Elainella sp.
GCGGTATATCGGCTGGGATTGATGCCGCCTTCTATCTGGTCGCCAAACTGCTGGGTGAAACCGCTGCCGTCGAAACCGCTGTCTATATGGAGTACAACTGGCAGCCGAGCCAGCAGCCCTAGACTCCAGCCAGAAGTAGGAAGCAGTCTCCTGGCTGGCAGCCCGTCCGGCTCAACCGTCAAGCCTAGTTGCGCTTGGCCAACGTCTCTGCCAAAATCCGCCTCGTCCTGGCCACCTGAAGCCGCACCTGTTCAAGCTGGGACTGATAGGCGGCCTGCTGCTCCGAAGATTGGGCAGGCTGCACCCGCAGCATCTGTTCGTAGGACCAGAAAATCTGAAAGGCATAGCTGGCCACAGCCCGCTGTTCGTTAGAGCAGGCTTCAATCCGATCAACCAGATCGGCGCAGGTAGCCGATGGCGCAAGGCCAAACGTATCCGCATAGAGGGGAGGAATCGGGGCAGGCCGATACCGCAAGGTTTCCAAAATAGCCGCAGCCTCCGGAGAAATAACACCATCAAAGTCGGACAGGGTGTTGAGAAGTTGCAATAGCTTTCTGGACAGCTGCTTCTGGGAGGAGATCATTCCTCCATTCTCCCATGACCTGGAACCAATTCCGTCAGCTAGAAATACGAACAGAGGAATAGAGTAGAGCATGCCACTCACACATGCTCTACTTCTAAAGAACTACAGCTCTAGCAGCGTTTCATCTCGTCAAGCCCACACCTAGCTATGTTCCACAAAGTTGGGCGGTGGAACCTCTTCAATCACCCAACCCTGGTTTTCTAGTTCAGCAAATCGCTTCAGACGCTGCTCAAAAAACTGATTTTCCGCTGCAAGCTGTAGAGGTAAATAGCTTTCGATTTCGTCAGGTCTAATGTGGTAAGCAAAACTGATTCTGCCGAGAGGCGGCAGCGTTTTGGTCTCTGATGCTAGCCCGCCATGGCGTAACGTGACTCGGTACAGCGGCGGCAGTTGTCCAAAATCGATTCGATTCAGAGTTTTGCCGCTGGCTGTATCGCTCAAGAAAGCCGAGAAATTGGTTAACTGGGCCGTTTGGTCCTGGCTGCTTTCGATTGTCACCACGAAATTGGGCTGCTTGGGATCTGTAATTGTTGCATCCCAGCTGACGTTTAACTGAATATCCGCTCCCCGCTCTCGGGGGGACACCAAACGAGCCTGTTGATCGAACACACGGTCGTAGCCTTCCCCTTCCCAGACGCCAGACCACTGGTAGCGGCCTGGAGCAACTTGCCGCAAATCGCTGACGCCCACATCGCTGACATAGGGTTCACGAGTGCCATCAAAAGCGGTGGCTCCGAGGCTGCTCCCCATGCGAAAGGAGTTGAACCCCAGACTGGGTAGCACAGTCGGCACGTTGGCTTCAGGGGCCAAATAGGCCGTCAGCCCAGGCGAGGGTTGAATCGCCCGCCAGCCCTGGGGAAAGGCAATGGTTGCCGCAGTAGCTGTACGTTCTAACTGTTTCACTTGACTCTCTAGCAGCGGCAGGGCGCTGACAAGTCCTGGTTCAAGCTCTAGCCTGGATTGGATCTCCCTATGCCAAAACCACGGTAAAAGCAGTACCAGGGGGATGGCAGCCGCAAAGGCCAGGAGTAAAAACCGAATGCGGTCAGGTTGTGATTGGGATTTAGGCCATGGGTTTTTAAAGGGGTCAAAGGGCAAATGGGATGTATCAGCAAACAAATTAAATCTAGACCGGATCACGGTTGATCTGAAGGCAGATCGACACTTGTCTAAGGGAGAAAACAACATGGGAACTTCCAGCCTTCAAAGGAACAAAATCACATATGCACATACAGCCATAATCAGGGGCCATCAGGCCTAAAATGATCGCTCCATAGTCAGAATCTGCCTTAGTATCAGTAGACTCACTGATAAATCCAGTCATTACTACGATGTATTTACTGAAATTAAGAAAGTATAAAATTTTAGAAGCTTTATAAATCTTACTCATATAGTATTATTTATCACATACAGTATTCCAGAGTTTATATGTAATTACCCTTATAGTTAATAGGTGTAAAATTTCTAGTTATTAAGAAATTATTTCAGGGTTGCTACTGAGTAGATCTCTGTGACTGGCGGCCCTAACTCCCCTAGAGCAGGCTGATTTTGTCCTGGAGAAGGGCCTAGGGACTGCAGGTCGTCTGTGCCGCTCTACAGGCGTCGGTAGGAGGGACGGAGCTGTTTCGCATTCCCAGCATTGCTACTGGGCTGCTCCCAATGTGATTTAGAAAACATGGCTCGTCCTGCCCTTCAGTGAATCGTCGCAGCAAAAGTAGCTAATACGACCACGGCAAATTTTTCTGGAATTCTGCTCTAGCTCGGATAAAACAACTGGTGCTAGCATAGATAGGGCCAGCCGACCGAACTGGGGCGGCAAGCCTAGGTAGTCAAACTCTGACTTAAACGGCATTTACCTAGAGATTCACCTAGATTAATGCTGCCGCCTGATACTCTAACCGCTTGATTGCACCTGATTAACGCATCCTGGACCAATCTGTTCCCGGCATTTCCTGCCTGCTCTATACTATGGCCCCCGCTGCTGCCCGTTCCTATGCTCTGCTGTCCATTGCTGGTGCAGTCTGTACCATTCTGATCAAAACAGGTGCCTACTGGCTGACCGGCTCGGTGGGGCTGCTGTCCGATGCCCTGGAATCGGGCGTGAACTTAATCGCGGCCCTCGTGGCGTTCTGGATGCTGTCTTTAGCCGCTAAGCCACCGGATGATATACACCCGTTTGGCCACTCCAAGGCCGAGTATTTCTCGAGCGGCATCGAGAGCACCCTGATTGTGGTTGCCGCCATCAGCATCGCTATTACCGCGTTTCCCCGCCTGTTCGACCCACAGCCCCTGGAGCAGTTAGGACCCGGATTGGGCCTGTCGCTGCTGGCAACGCTGCTGAACGGCGGCATTGCCTGGGTTTTGCTGCGGGCAGGTCGCCGGTTGAATTCCATTACGCTGCGGGCCGACGCTCACCATCTGTTTACCGATGTCTGGACCTCCGCAGGCGTCATCCTGGGAATTGGGCTGGTGAAGCTCACTGGCTGGCTGGTTCTCGACCCGCTGATTGCCCTCCTGGTGGCGGCCAACATCGTCTGGGCTGGGTTTCGGCTGCTGCGGGAGAGCAGCTCAGGCTTGCTCGATCAGGCGATTCCCCTACCTGAACAGCAGCAGGTTAAGGCAATTCTAGAGCGCTATAGCGCTCAGGGAATTGAGTTCCACGCCCTCAGAACCCGGATAGCGGGCGCGAGGCGATTTGTGTCGGTGCATGTGTTGGTTCCGGCAACCTGGACGGTTCAGCAAGGGCACAGCCTCTGTGACCAGATCGAGCTGGAGATCGCCCACACCCTGCCGCTGACGAGTATCATGACCCATCTAGAACCATTGGGCGACCCGCTCTCGGCGATGGATCAACTGCTCGACCGGGAGACCTGAGCCCCGCGACATGCTCAGGCCCCTACAGCCTCACGCAACTCAGCTTCTGCCGCTCTGCCCTATTCCCGACCCTGCTCCCTCATCTGCTCCGCCCGACAAATCCCGCCCCTGGGTAGAAGCCGGACAAAGCCGAGCAACGCATACTGGGGTGGAAGTTTATTCACCGGGCGGCAGCTAGGCCGACAGGCTATGCGCCAGATATGGTTCAGAGTCAACAGCAGCCAAATTAACAGCAGCCAAGTCAACCAGATGAGCAGTGCAGAAGGCGTCAGGCTACCAGAGCTAGGATTAGTATGTATTACTGCTTCCGAGGCAGTACGCTACAAAACAATCACGCGCAAACGCCTGCTGGCTTTAGATCCCGTTGACCAGAAACCCACCCTGCGGTTGCTCTATGCCGAGAACTTGAGGCGGCTGGGGCTGGCTATTGAATTCTGCCACAGGTATGGCATTCGCCTCTATCGTCTGCCCTCCAGCACCTTTCCCTTCGCCGATGATCCGTTAGGGGAAGATCTGCTGCTAGAACTGGCCGCTGAATTGGCTGCGGTTGGTCAGCTTGCTAAAACCCTGGGAATTCGTCTGGTTTTGCATCCCGATCAGTTCGTTGTGCTGAACTCCGACCGCCCCGATGTAATTCTCAACAGCATCAAAATTCTGTCGGCCCATGCCCAGGTATTTGATCTGCTGGGGCTGCTCCACTCACCCTGGGCTTTGATGAACATCCACGGAGGTAAGGGCGGAAGGGCCGAGCGGTTGATTAGCGTGATTCGGGATCTGCCCGATCCGATTCGGCTGCGTCTCACCCTGGAAAACGACGAATATACTTACGGTGCCAGCCAGATTTTAGAGATCTGTCGAGCGGCTAACCTGCCAATGGTGTTTGACGCCCATCACCATATCGTTCACGACCGACTGGAGAGCTATGAGCACCCCAGCGTGGTTGAACTGCTGGCAGCAGCTCGCACGACTTGGCCAGTACCAGAATGGCAGCTGGTGCATATTTCCAATGGCCGCAACAGCTTTCAAGACCAGCAGCACAGTGATTTTATCTACGACATGCCCAGCTCCTATCGTCAGGCTCCCTGGATTGAGATTGAAGCCAAGCGTAAAGAGGAAGCTATCGCCCGAGTGCAGCAGGAATGGCTGCCGACGCTGTATCCCGCCTGTTCTGCCTGAGCGCGGCCCTACTGTGGGTCGGGACAGAAGCGCCAGAGAGCCGTCGCAAGAATCTCAGAAGGCGATTTCGCGGCGGTCGCGGAAGAATTTACCGCTGGGGCTGCGGGGCGCTTCTGTGGCCAGCCAGATCGCCGTGTCCGCGCCCTGCTCTGGGGTACGCGGGGCCGAGGAGCCGCCCATGTCGGTTTTCACCCAGCCCGGACAGATCGAATTCACCACAATCTTCTGCGAATTCAGGGTCTCGGCCAGCATGATCGTGATGCCGTTCAGCGCCAGCTTCGAGAGACAGTAGGCCGGAACTTCAGCAGAAAGACCGTCCAGCGCTCCATAGCCGCTAGAAACGTTGACCACTCGCGCCTCCGGGGCAGCTTTCAGCAGCGGCAAAAACGCCTGCACCATCCGCAGCGCCCCGAACGCATTGGTATTCATCACCTGATCCATCAGCTCACGAGAAATCTCGAGAATATTGACGCCATCATCGGGCAAAATTCCAGCGTTATTGATCAACACATCCAGATGATCAATCTGCTGACTGACCGTTTGAACAGCCTGGACAATCGAGCTGTCATCGCTCACATCAAGCTGAATCGGCGTCACTCGATCGGATTGCAGCTTCTCAGCAGCCTGCTTGGCCTGGTCCAGTGAACGGGCTGTGATCATCACGTCACACCCTTTGGCCAGCAGCCCTTGAGCGATAGCAAATCCAATACCGCGATTGCCGCCCGTAACCAGAGCGCGTTTACCTTGCATGATTGATTTCTCCTGTTCTAGTTGATTCTGGGGTGGCTAAACGTCCTAAAACGCGATCATAGAACCTTACTCCCTTCCCGGTATAAGATCAGGTAAAGGATGAGGGAGAGCAATGAACCAAACACAAGCGCTACAAGCAAAGCCTTTCGACCCCGAGGAATGGCAGAAACTCTACTACCGTCATCAGCAACAGTATATTCGTCAGCGATTGGATGCCATTCAATCACTTCAACAAGGT
>JBJTUI010000374.1:0-2530 GCA_046080625.1 Elainella sp.
CAGATGGTAGCAGTCAGCAGGGTGGGGATCATCAGCACGCCGAACCAGCCCACATAGAGGCGATTTTCGGTGGAGGTGACCCAGTTGCAGAACTGCGCCCACAGGTTGGCGCTCTCGCGCCGCTGTAAAGTCGTAGTCATAGTTCAATGAGTGCTTGTTGAAGAATATCGGTGAGTTGCTTAACTAACCGTAATCAACATATTAGTTGCTTTATGGACTTTTGTAAACAAGTCTGAGAGTGCAATTAATAATTTTGTTTAGAGATGTAAATAAATTTGTAGCTAGAGTATTTTGTGCTACTCGACGCCTTGGCCCTATAGCGCTACGCACTCGGCTTAGGACAGAAGGGGTATGGGGGCACAGCCCCCAGCTAGGGGTTCCACCCCTGCACCCCGTCCTAACCAGAAAGACTATGGCTATATTAGGGAAAAATGGCGCAAAAACGGCACAAAAAAGAGGGTGATGTCACTCACCCCCCTTGTCCTTCAACTGGCTAATTCGGCTGATTAGATGATCATCCCAGTAGCCAGCGGAGTCGCTATCCCAGTGGATTGGCGACCCAAAAGCTTAATCGCAGTCCCGCGACCGCACCAAATTCAGCTCAGATTTTAAGATGCCGTTCAGGATCGATTCGGGCCGCTGGGGGTGTTTCCAGGCGAAGGCGTGGCGGAAGGCCGCATCCTGGCAGGCTTGCAGCTCCCGGAAGCCGATGATGTCCTGGGTCAGCAGGCTCTCATATTCAAACGGCAGCCGCATGTTGTGCAATCCAGCGTTGTCGGTGCAAATAGCAATATCCACACCGGCCTCAAAGCAGCGATCGAACACGACCTTGAGCTGATTCAGACTCTTTAACGTTCCGGTCTTGAGATAGGTGGTGGGGCAAACCTCCAGGCATTGACCTTGTCGCGCCAGTTCGGGCAGCAGTTCAGGATGGCGCAGCGGAATCTGAATGCCGTGGCCAATCCGCATCAGGTAGGGCAGCAGTTCAGGATGGCAGCCCTCGGGTGTTTCGTAAAGGTGGCCAGTCGTCTTCAGCCCCAGCGAGCGTGCATAGCTGTACAGCTCAACATATTCGGCCATGCGTGTGCCGTAGTGGTTGTCGCCCCCCGCCAGATCGATGCCGCAAACATAGTCGGGCATTTGGGCTGCCAAATCGACAATGGCGCGGTTCACCTCGTAGGGCAGCCGCGAGTGCATACAGAGGATCTGGCTGGTGACGATGGGGTATTCTCCTACTTGGCTGGCCTTGCCCACCACGTCCACAATGCTGGTCATCAGCTCAATCCGCTCAGACTGGCTGAGGTGATCGGGGGTGCGCAGGTAGGGAGTGTAGCGCAGCTCCAGGTAGGCAAGGTTTTCGAAGACATAGGCTCCCCGCATCAGCCGAAAAATGAAGTAGGGCAGGGTCTCGTCGGTCTGGACCTTTTCTACTAGCGTGTGGAGCTCCAGATATTCATCTAGGGTGTTGCGAGGCCGGGTGTAGAACTCCTCAAACCCTTCATAGTTGGTAAAGCGCTGAGCCAGGTCTGACTCACTGCGCTGAAAATAGCGCCAAAGAACTCTGGGTACAACGGAACCGCCCAGATGGCGATGCAACTCTGCGTATAATGCCACGGGAACCTCGTTAAATAAATTGTGAGTTTAGAAAGCGAACCTGATACAGCTCTGGAATTCTGCTGTGGAAATAGCAAAACCGCTGCTTCTTGAGGCAACATCGTTTGACGTTGTATTAAGCGTTTTCAGCAGTGAATGCAGCTCTCGCAATACTCAGTAACCAAGTATTCAGTAACCCAACAGTTCGAAAGGGGACTGTTTAACCCCAACAGCTCAACGTCTGAAAGCTCAAAGCCCGACAGCTCAGAGTTCAGCAGCTCAAAGTCCTGACCATCGTTTGACAGAGCCTGATTAATCCGCAGATTAAGACCCAGGAAAACTAACTCAGGAAAACTGCTGCAACAAACAGCCTGCACCTAGAGGCGATGAATGAAGTAGGTGACCAATGAGGCAGCAGACAAGCGAAATTCAAATGGGAGACTGATTCAGTCGTTGCTCTAGCGCCTACCACAGCTTCCAAAGCAATTCTGAGAGCCAAAACCGCAGTGAAGCTGGGAATCGATGTTAAAACAACGATCTTGAAGGGATAACTTCTATCGAAGCTATAAACGGCGTCGGTTAATTTTAATTACTGTAACAATAGCAAATCCAGATTGCCAGTTACCTAGAAGACAGATTGCCGACTGCCGGTGGCAAAAGCCGGTGGCTCTCCCCCTATGCAGCTACATCAGCTGGGTTTCAGCTCTGCGTCTCCTGATTGGGTTGATTGGCCGCAGGAGGATTGCGCCAGTCTGCGATCGCCTCCTGGGCGGCCCCGTAGTTGGGGGCATTGGGTGGCACCAGTTCTCCGATTTGAATCGCCAGATCGAAATTCCCGTTGGTGGCTCTGGCCTTGGCCAAATCCAGAATCATGTTGCCCCACAGCTCAATCGCCTGCTGGGCCTGAGCGTAGTTTTTCTGATCAGAAGGCACAAAC
>JBJTUI010000375.1:0-2837 GCA_046080625.1 Elainella sp.
AATCCGGTATGTTTTGGTCGAAGCGGGGCGCGCAGGCGGTGATGGCTTTACGAGCTTGTTACCTGAGTCGTTCCAGTCGTTGGCGCGATTTCTGGTACAAACACCCCTCTCCCGCTTGACCGCCCTTTTTTTCGTTCACCCGATCCTTCGACCAAATTGGCCCAGTCCTGAGGAAAGCTGCTATACTGGGAAACCGATGGCGAGCGTAGCCAAGTGGTTAAGGCAGCGGATTGTGGTTCCGCCACGCGGGAGTTCGAATCTCCTCGTTCGCCCTGGTTTCAGGATTTACTGATTCGGGCTTCCCTAACAGCTTCCCTAAAACCGGTAAAAACTAAATAGTCAGGCCCAAGTGGCCACCCCCAAGAATGGAGAGGTTTTTGGGTAAAAGTCCCGTAGTCTTGATTTCTATATAGGGGCTGATTTCCCATATTTAAAATCGAGACTACCGGCATTAAGCCTCATTTCGGTAAGCGGCGTAGCCTCCAGTCAGAGGGTAAAACCTGATGGAAACGCTGCCACTCGAAAGAGAAATTCAAGATCATATTTATCAGAAGCTTTTGCAGTGGGGCGAATCTGCACAGCTTGAAGTTAGTGTCCCAGGTGGGCGGGCTGATATTGTTACTTCAGATACTGTGTATGAGGTCAAGCGAGAACTTGATCGAGAAGCAATTTATCAAGCTGCGGGGCAGGGTAGTGGTTATGCAGGTCATCTCGGCAAACCTAACATTGTTGTGATTGGATTAGCGCCTTCCTCGTCTAAGCGTGAGGCAGCGTTGTCGGCTAAGCGGTCAGCAGAAGGAACCGCAAACCTTCAGGTTGTTTTCATCGACGAAGATCCTGCTTGGGGGTGGGGTAGCGTGTCGCAGCCACCCCCAGAGCCAGTCAAGCAACCCACGTCCGTGCAGGATACTCCCACCTCTCCCGATGTCACCCCTTCCAGACAAACAGCAGGCCAGTTTTTGGAGTTTTTGATTGTACTAACTGTTGTCTTTTTTGGAATGCTGCTGCTGCGTCAATCTGCTGACCCTCCGAAGTTGTATCAGCCAGCTTGTCCCATTTCGTCTGGTGGTCGTTGTTGATTTGCTACGCTTGAGCAAAGTCGGCCTGAGTCCGCATGAGCACTCCCACCACGACCAGCGGCAAACTTGCCCAGCTGATCGCCCAGCTCTCCAATGGCGATCGAGTTCGGCTGCTTCAGTTCGCTGAGGCGATGCTGGTGCAGAAGGCAGGGAAGCGACGGCAGCGGGCACAGCGACAGTCCCGACCTGTTCTGGATGGCTGGCAGGCGGGCAAGTAGCTTGGACATGCTTAGACAATGCTCAAGCGTCAGAAGGCGGTACAAGCGGCTCGTGCGGCGGCTTTCCGCGAATACCCACCTGGACACGATTGGGCCGTTTTTAGACAAATCGCTGTTTAACGCAGTGACGTTCAAAAGCTTGTTCTGGTAGTTGGAACGATGCCGATGGCTCTGTTGGCAGGCAGAGCAGTTACCCGCCAAACCGCAGGCTGGACTGAGCATCTGCTGAGCCGCTGCCAGCATTTCGGTTTCAAGTTGCTGGTAGGTTTGGAACACCTGCTGCTGCTCGGCCTGCAACGTGGCAATCCGCTTTAGTTTTCTCGACTGTACCTGCCTTCTGGCTCCTGCGGTCAAACTCGGAGATAGCTTCGAGTTTGGTTTTGGAGACGCTGATAGGAATCAGGTTGCTGTCGAGCAGAGTTGCCAAAGCATTATGCCAGTCGGAGTGAATCAGGTGTAGGCCACGCAGGCAGATCAGGCCACGGATCGCTCGGCGCATTCGGTTCCGCATGACTGACTTTAGCTCCAGAATATTCGCCCTGTCCTGAGCCGAGATGATCGGGTAATGGGCTAATTCTTTTTCAAGGGCAGCCCGCAGCTCCTCGTGCAAGTCGTTTTTGGTCAGTCGGGCAACTTCTAAGCAGGATTTCTTTGAGCCTTTCATCTACGTCATTAACTAGCACCTTGCGTCGGTACTTGGGGCACCAGACGAGATGGTATTTGCAGGAATAGGTGACATTGCTGTTGGACTTGAATCTTTGCCTCACGCAGACATTACATAGAGCATTGCTGTCTAATAACGCAGAGATTAAATAAAGCCTGCCTGTCTATTGCCTGTATTGTTCAAGGCGTAGGGCTTCGCCCCGCCAAAGGCGTATGAAATCGCCCAAGGCTTCGCTTGTCCCCCATGATTGAAATCAGGGGCTTGCGCCTCGTCAATTTGGTCAACTACCGGATCGAGAATTGCTCTAAATTTCTGTGGGTCACATACCCCGCAGATTGCGGCGGGGCAGTTCATTAACCGCCCAGAGAGCAGCAACTGCCAGAGCCAAGCTTGGACTAAATTGGTAGATTTGGAAAGACACGATAGTTTAGAAGAACTCCATTCTCACAGCATGAAATTGTGGATACTTCATCGCTTCCGCTGCCCAATAATTTGAGCCTCTATCGCTATCGCCGCACCAACAAAAGCTATACCGAAGACCTGGGGAATGGGGTGAAGCTGACGCTGATGCTGATTCCGGCAGGTGAGTTTTTGATGGGGGCACCGGAAGAGGAGCCGGAAAGTAGTAATAATGAACGGCCACAGCACCTCGTTAAAGTATCGCAGTTTTTGATGGGGCGGTTTCCGGTGACGCAAGCCCAGTGGCGAGTGGTGGCAGGGTACGATCGCATCACCAGATACAGCGGATTTCAGGTATGTGGAGTACAGTTAAGGGGGTGAGAGAGCAGGAGAAACCATGAAGCCTTACTCGGTGGATTTTAGAGAGAAGATAGTCCAAGCCTACCAACAGGGAAACAGCTCCATCAGAACAGTCGC
>JBJTUI010000376.1:0-16939 GCA_046080625.1 Elainella sp.
CCGCAGCAATTCTCGCTGGCCATCCGGACTACCGGGCAAATTGAAGCCCTGCCGAATCAACAGGTCAAGGTTACAGCACCGCTGACCGGTACGGTGGTCAGACTCCTGATTCAGCCTGGGGAGCGGGTGCAGCGGGGCCAGGCTCTAGCCGTGCTCACCAGTCCCGATCTGGCCGAACTGCGGACGGCGGCCCTGGATCGGCAAACGGAGGCCCAGGGGGCGCTGCAAACGGCTGAAGCCGAGCTGCGGCTGGCGCAACGCAACTACGACCGGCAGATCCAGATTGCCAACGCCGCGATCCGTAACGCTGAAACCGAATTGAAGCTGGCCCAGGAACGCTATGACCGCGACCAGGAGCTGTTGGGGCAGGGCGCGGTTGCCAGCCGCACTGTCCTGGAGTCGGAGGCCCAGCTGGCCGATGCTAAGGCCCATCTGACTGAGGCGAAAAGCCGCATCGAAGTTTCTGAAGCTACGGCCCAGCTCGAGCAGGCCCAATCGGCGGTGGCGGTGGCGCGTTCGCAGCTAAAGCTGAGTGACGATGCCTATCAAACCCGGCTGCGGCAGCTAGATGTCCAGCCGACTCAGGATGGCCTGGTGACTGTGGTGGCCCCAATTTCTGGCACAGTTGCCGATCAGGCGATTACGGCTGGGGAATCGGTGAATGAACCTGGCGTGCCGCTGATGACGATCGTGAATGGCAACGGGGTCTGGGCCACGGCCAATGTCTATGAAAAAGATTTGCCGCGAATTGCTCAAGGCCAGCAGGTGCGGGTGCGGGTGACTGGGGTAGACAGGGCGTTCAACGGCACGATTTCCTACATCGGGGCAGCGGTTGAGGGTGAAGCGCGGGTGGTGCCAGTGCGAGCGGGTTTGGATAACGCAGCGGGACAGCTCAAACCTGGGATGTTTGCTGAGCTGGAGATTTTGACGGGCCAGACTGCCGCCACCGTCCTGGCTGTTCCAACTGCCGCAATTGTGAACGCTGGCAGGAAATCGCTGGTATACGTTAAAAACGGCCAGAACTATGAACCCGTAGAAGTTAAGCTGGGCCAGGTCGATGGAGATCGCACCGAAATTACCAGCGGCCTGTTTGAGGGCGACCAGGTTGCCGTGCAGGGTGCACCATTGCTCTATGCCCAATCTCTACGCGGCGGCAACGCCCAGCCAGATGCCGAGCCATCTGCCCAGTCAGCTGCCCAGTCAGCTGCCCAACCAGCCGCTTCACCTCAAACCCTGCCCCTGTTCTGGTGGGCTGCTGGAGGCAGCGCGCTGGCCATCAGCACTTTTCTAGCCGGAACCCTCTGGGCTGGCCATCGCCATCGGAAGCTATTGGCAAAAATGCTGGAGCAGCCGATGACAGGTTCCCTGATTACAGGGAATGGAGTTGGCCATGCGGCAACGTCGAGCGAACCAGTCGCCGATCCGTCCCAGACCCGCAATTGATCTTGTTCTCTCTTCTGCCCTTCACCGATGCTAAGTGCCATTGTTCGCTGGGTGATTCACCACCGTTGGCTGGTTTTGATTGCTACCGCCTTGCTCACGATCTGGACCTTCCGCACGGTGCCCCAGATGCCGCTCGATGTGTTCCCGCCGTTTGCGCCCCCCCAGGTCGAAATTGAAACCGAAGCGCCAGGCTTAGCGCCAGAAGAGGTCGAATCGCTGGTGACTTTGCCGCTAGAGAGCAGCCTCAACGGCATGCCCGGCGTTACGGATGTGCGTTCGGCCTCGGCTACCGGTATTTCAGTTGTGAAAGCAGTGTTTGAATGGGGCACGGATATTTTTCAGGCGCGGCAGTTGGTCACCGAGCGCTTGCAGCAGGTGCAGGGCAAACTGCCCGAAGGCGTGGAGATCCCGCGAATTGCCCCGCCCAGTTCGCCGATTGGCACGATCCTCAAATTTGCGCTGACGGTAGAGCCGCCCGCCGGTTCTGGGACCGCCCCAAACCAGACTCCTGCGACTTCCATGATGGCGTTGCGGAACCTGGTGGACTGGAAGATCAGCAATCAACTGTTGGCCGTTCCGGGGGTAAGTCAGGTGACGGCCTATGGCGGAGAGGTGAAGCAGTTTCAGGTGCTGGTCGATCCGGCCAAACTGGCGGCGTTTGATCTCTCGCTGGATCAGGTGACGGCAGCAGCAGCGGCAGCGAATGCCAATGCGCCAGGGGGATATTTGCTGACCCCAGACCGCGAAATCTTGATTCGGGGCATTGGCCGGATTGAATCGATTCAGGATTTGCAGAATTCGGTGGTCGTGAGTCGTCAGGGCACGCCGGTCAGACTTGCGGATGTGGCCACCGTACAAATTGGGGCTGGGGTAAAGCGGGGCGACGGCAGCCTCAACGGCCAGCCAGCGGTGATCATCATGGTGAATAAGCAGCCCCAGGCGGACACGCCAACCGTGACGCGCGCCGTGGAGGCGGCCATGGCCGAGATCCAGACCAGCCTGCCGCCCGATGTCAGGGTGAACGTCACCTTCCGTCAGGAAAATTACATCGCAGCCTCGGTGGACAATGTGCAGTCGGCCCTGTTGCAGGGCAGTTTGATTGTGGCCGCGATCCTGATTCCGTTCTTGATGAACTGGCGAACCCTGACCGTCTGCCTGCTAGATTTTTTCCTCACCCTGCTGTTTGCCCTGCTGGTCTGCCACTGGCTGGGTCTGGGGCTGAACACCATGACCCTGGGCGGGCTAGCGGTAGCGATCGGCACGGCAGTGGATGACGCGATTGTGTACGGCGAGAATACCTACCGCAGACTGCGAGAAAACCGTTTTGCCGCTGAGCCTGAACCGGTGCTCGACATCATTTTTGAAGGCAGTCAGGAGGTGCGGGAATCGCTGCTGGGCGCAATGCTGATCGGGATCGTGGTCTTCTCGCCCATCTTCACGCTGGCTGGTGTAGAAGGACGGATTTTTACGCCGATGGGCATTGCCTATCTCGTTGTCGTGATCATTTCCAGCCTGGAATCGCTGCTGGTGTCTCCAGCCCTCTGCGCGATTTTGCTGCCCCATGGCCGCTTGACGGCGGCTGAACCCTGGGTCGCCCGGTTTTGCAAACGCTGCTATGATCCGCTGCTGCGCTTTTCGCTGCGTCGCTCTTCAGTGATTCTGTCTCTGGCTGGGGCGATCCTGATCGCGGCTCTGGTGATCGTGCCGACCCTGGGCCGCAGCTTTCTGCCCGAGTTCCAGGAGCAAACCCTGGTTAACACCATGACCCTCTATCCCGGCACTTCTCTGGCGGCGACCAATCGGGCCGGATATGCCCTGGAAATGGCGTTGCAGGATGACCCCCGGTTTACCTATGTCCAGACCCGCTCGGGACGAGCCCCCGGCGACGGTGATGCTGGAGGGGTCAACTTCGCCCATGTGGATGTCACCTTGAGTGAGGCAGGCTTGCACGACCGGGCCGCCACCGTGGAAAAACTGCGGCAGGAATTTGCCAAACTGCCGGGAGTGGCGAGCGGCATCGGTGGATTTATCTCCCACCGTATGGATGAAGTTCTGTCTGGAGTGCGCAGTCAAATCGCTATCAAGATCTTCGGGCCTGATCTAGACCAACTGCGCCAGCTGGGCCAGCAGGTTGAAACCCAAATCCAAACCGTGGCTGGCCTGGTCGATCTACAGCTGGAACCGCAAATGCCGATTGACCAAATTCAAATCGCCTTCGACCGCACAGCCGCAGCTCGCTATGGGCTAACGGTTGGCAGTCTGGCCGAGGTGATCGAAACGGCCCTCAACGGCAGGGTTGTTTCCCAGGTGCTGGAAAATCAGCAAACCTTTGATCTGGTCGTTTGGCTCCAGCCCGATGCCCGCAAAAATTTCAGTACGATTGAGAATCTGTTAATCGATAAACCCAACGGCGAAAAGGTGCCCCTCAGCCAGGTCGCCCAGGTGCACAACGGCACTGGCCCCAATACGATCAACCGGGAAAATGTGTCGCGCCGCATTGTGGTATCTGCCAACGTTAGCGGACGCGATCTGCGGTCCGTGGTCAATGAAATTCAGCAAAAGGTGAAGCAGGGGATTCAGCTTCCGGCTGGCTATTTCATTCAATATGGCGGTCAGTTTGAGGCCGAGGAACGAGCCACCCAAAATATCCTGATCTATAGTCTAATCGCCGCAGTGATCATCACTGTTTTGATGTACCTGTCGGTCAAATCAATTGCCTCTACCGCCATGATCATGATCAACCTGCCGATTGCCCTGGTGGGTGGCATTATTTCGGTGCTGTTGACAGGCGGCGTCCTGTCGGTGGCTTCTCTAGTCGGGTTTGTCACCCTGTTTGGTGTCGCTACCCGCAACGGTCTCCTGCTGGTCGATAACTACAACAGCAAATTTGCCCAGGGGATTCCCCTGCGCGAAACGCTGGTTAAAGGCTCGATGGAACGCCTGAACGCCATTCTGATGACTGCCCTGACCTCTGCGCTCGGTCTCTTCCCCCTGGTAATTTCCGGTGGCCCTGGGCGCGAAATTTTGCAGCCGCTGTCGATTGTGGTGCTGGGGGGACTGTTTACCTCAACCGCCCTGACGCTGCTGATTATTCCGGCCCTCTACGCCCGCTTTGGCTCGCATTTGATTCACCCTGGCCTGCGGTCGGTAACTGTCCCTGCCCAGGGTGAAGGGCTCCGACCCGTTGAGCCTGCTGAAGTTTAATGGGAGTAAAGCCTAACAGGCGTGAATCTCACAGGAGTGATGCTAATGTCTATCAAACTGGCCGCAAAAGTGTTCAACCTAGAAACACCTGAACGAGTCTCTAAAGCAATGCCTAAACAAGTATCCCGAGAACTATCTCAAGCAACGCCCAGAAGCATCCGGCAATCTTCGCCAAAATTCTCCCAGAGTCAAGAGGCCGCTCTCCTGCCCAGCCGGGCTGCGAACGCGATGTTTCAACAGATCACTAACAAGCTCAACCTGCTGGTTCTAACCGGAGTCACGGTCTTAAACCTCAGTGCTTGCGCCTCTAACCCCAGCTCCACGGCTCCCACCGCTTCTGCTCCTGCTGCCTCTGCTCCTGCTGCCGCTCCTTCCCCAACACCTGCTGCCGCTGCTTCTCCGGCACCCGCCACCACTCAAAACGCCGTAGCTCAACACGGAGGACAGGTGGTTGAAGCGGGCGACTATCACCTGGAACTCCTGGCCATCCCCGAGGGAGAAAACATGCATGTCGATTTTTGGCTGCTGATGGGTGCAGACCACGCTACGATTGGCGATGCTCAAGTGACAGCCAATGTCCAGTTTCCCGACGGCACCCAGAAAACGGTGGATATGAGCTACGACCAGGCGGGGCAACATTACAAAGCCTATATTCCTGGATTTGTCTCGGGAGAATACCGGGTTGTGATCCAAACCGACAGGCAGGGGAAGAAAGTGAACGGTCGATTTAACTTCCAACTGTAGGCGGGGGCGCTGGCTAGATTCACCATGAGAGTGCTGCTGGTCGAAGACGAACCGGATTTAGGCGTGGCGGTTCAGCGTGCCTTAAATCGCGAGAAGTACGTGGTGGACTGGGTGCAGGACGGTGATGCGGCCTGGGCCTACCTTGAGAGTAACTGGACTGAATACACGGTTGCCGTATTCGACTGGCTGCTGCCGGGCCTGACTGGCCTGGAGCTGTGTCAGCGGCTGCGGGCGCGACAGAATCCCCTGCCGATTCTGATGCTGACGGCTAAAGACAGCATGGCCGACAAGGTGACGGGCCTCGACGCCGGAGCCGATGATTATCTGGTCAAACCGTTTGGCATGGCCGAACTGCTGGCCCGCCTCCGAGCCTTACAGCGCCGCGCCCCCCAGTTTCAACAGCAGCAGCTTCAGGTTGGCCCCCTCACCCTGGATTACGGCACCTCGACGGTCGCTCTCCAGCCGCCCCAGGGCGCGGCAGAGATGATTCCCCTGACGGCTAAGGAGTTTCAGCTGCTGGAATATTTCATGCAGCACCCCCAGCAAATTGTCACCCGCAATCAGCTGATGAACCAGCTCTGGGAAGTGGGGTCTGATCCGGTGAGTAACGTTGTTGCCGCCCAGATTCGCCTGCTGCGACGCAAGTTGACCGACCATGGCTGCGATCACTGGATCGAAACCGTCTATGGTTTAGGGTATCGGCTGAATTTGGCAACTCAGGAAATAAGCCAGGAAGCAACTCAGGAAACAAGTCAGGAACCATGCACCAAAACCGAGTCTTCAACCTGACGCGCTGGCGATTGGCCGCCTGGTATGCCGGAGTCATGGGCGTGATTCTCGGCATCTCGGGGCTGGTGGTCTATTTCCTGATGGACTGGGTTCACTGGCAGGGATTACACCAGGAGCTACAATCAATTGCCGGAACGCTGCACGATGGCCTAGAGCCCCAGCTGCAACAGCCCGGCAAGGTCGCGCCTGAGGTGAAACAGCTGATTCCGGGGCTCTGTCTGGTGGGCGAACCCTGTAGCCAGAGACATGGCGAAACGCCTGCCAGCCGCCATATTCTGGGCGCGGTGCATCAAGAAGGCTATTACGTGCGGATGGTCAACCCGGCAGGTCAGGTGGTGGCCACCCTGGCCTATCGTCCGCTCGATTTACCCGTCCAGACTCGGCCTCTCTGGCAAACCCTGCAAGATGCCCAGGGATACCGCTATCACCAGATTTCGCTCGATCTCAAAACAGAAACGGGGCTGTTCTGGGGCCATATCCAGGTGGGGCGCTCGCTGCGCGATTTCGATGCCCATCTGGCCTCAACCCGGCTGGTGCTGTTGACTGGCCTGCCGCTGGTGCTGCTGCTGACCACGGCAGTGAGCTGGTGGCTGGCGGGTCGGGCGATGCAGCCCGTCTACCGCTCCTACCGTCAGATTCAGCAGTTCACGGCTGATGCGGCCCACGAGCTGCGGACGCCTTTAGCGGCGAGTCGAGCCACGCTGGAGGTCGCCCTGCAAATGCCCCACCTGTCGGAGCCCGAATCTCGTAATACGCTGCAAACCCTGGAGCGCCAAAATCTCCGCCTATCGCAGCTGGTGCAGGATCTGCTGCTGCTGTCTCGGATGGATATGCAAGAGCCCAGGCAAAAGCATCGCCGCTGCTGTTTGAATGACATGCTCAGCGACATTGTAGAAGAATATTCCAGCCTGGCCCTGACGGCAGAGGTGCTGCTGCTGCTCAACATTCCTCAGCGGCCAGTTTTTGTCTCAGGAGACGAGGAACAGCTCTACCGGTTGTTTTCGAATCTGGTGACGAATGCCATTCAATACACTCCGGCTACCGGCAAGGTCGGCGTGATCCTGACTCAGCAGGATCATCAGGCGATTGTGCAAATTCAGGACACGGGCATCGGGATTGGGGCAGCCGATCAGGTGCGGATTTTCGATCGGTTCTATCGGGTAGACAGCGCCCGCTCGCGCCAGACGGGTGGGACGGGGCTGGGGCTGGCGATTGTGCAGGCGATTGCCGAGCAGCACCAGGCCAAGCTCAGGGTAGACAGCCAGGTGGGCCAGGGCAGCACGTTCACGCTGGAGTTAGCTGCTCTGTCTGCGGATCTGTAACCGAGAGCCAGGGAAAGCCCCCAGGCAAGCAGCTCGACGCTGCAAAGCTGCTAAATCAAAACAGCTCCAACTCGGGCCTCTGGGTTTATCCTAGAGCTATTGGATTTAGTCTGTCGGGTTTAATCCTAACGGGTTTAGCATTATCGGATTACAAGCAATAGCCATGACCAGTCTCAACGCTTCCATTGAAACTCCAGAAGTCTATCAGGGCCAGTTTGGCGAGTTCACCGTCACCGAGGCCGACCGGCGCGGCGTCCTAATCTACCGGGCCGGA
Organism: Elainella sp.; assembly: GCA_046080625.1. Classification (GTDB taxonomy): domain Bacteria; phylum Cyanobacteriota; class Cyanobacteriia; order Elainellales; family Elainellaceae; genus Elainella. The sequence goes on from JBJTUI010000376.1 coordinate 7,777, forward strand.
CTGATGCTGGCCGCCCTCTGTTTTGGTTTGGGGGCAACGCTGGCCTTGGGCTGGGGCGATAATCCGATTGTGCAGATGGCCCTCACCCTCCTCTACAGCGGTTTTACGGTGGGGCTGGCCGTGAGTTTGCTGACGATTCACATCTACATGGCCCCCCTGCACCGGGCCTTGCAAGCCTTCTGGCTGGTGGGCAGTCTGGCCTCGCTGGCCGTGGCCCACTTCTACCCGGAGCCCTTTGTCGCCACGGTCTACCAGCATCCGATTACCATCCTGGGCGTCGGGTTCAGCTTTGCCGCCCTCACCGGCATCTTCTTCAAGGAAGCCTTTTGCTTTAACCGCCTGGAAACCAAGCTATTGACGCCGCTGGTGCCGCTGCTGCTGCTGGGCCACTGGCTGGGCTTCCTGCCGCTTCAAGTCGAGAAAAGCCTGCTGGCGGCTTGGGCCGTGCTGTTTGTCGTGTTTGCCCTACGCAAAGCCTTCCAGGCAGTTCCGCCCGACATCGGCGACAAAAGCGTGTTCGAGTACCTGAAGAAAAAAGCCTAAGCCTAGCCTAAACCTGGGCCATCAGCCTTTGCAAGGACTGGGGCTGCATAAACGCCAGATATTTGGGAGCCAGATCGGGCGGCAACAGCTCCAGCAGCAGCCGATTCTCAACCCAGAACTCGATTACCTCAAAGGCTCCGTCGCGGTTGCAGTGGACCGCCCGCCAGTTTTCGCGAGCCGCAATCTCAAAAATCCTGTCCCGGCTGACTGGTACCGAAATCGCCGCGTGGCTGGCGCTGTAGGGCGAGACCGGGCTGGCCGTCCGGAGCGGAATTTGGCGATCTGGCAAGTCCACCTGACTGAAATTCACCTGCTGATCCGCCGCTCCTGGCCGCAGCTCCGTGCCCAGCGGATAGACCTCAATCAAACTGCCCACCTGATCCAAACTAAACACGGCATAGCTGCCCGGATGGGGTGGAAACGGTGTCAGCTGACCGTTCCAAAGCTCAGCCAGGACTTGCGCTACCCGCAGCGGCTCTTGGGCCGAAAGGGAAATGTGGTGGATCATGGTCTTCCTCCAGCGTTCTGTGAATCAACTGTAGAGGTATACGCGACCCCGTCCAGTTTGGATTCAGGCCAAATTTAAACCAGATTCAGGCCAGATTCAGGCTGGCGCAGCGGCAGCGGCCAGATCCGGGTATTCATCGTCCATGGAGGTGCGGAAGAAGAAGCGGCAGCCGCCCGTGGTGTAGGGGGCGTGACTGGAGCCAGGCGTAGAGCGAAGGTAGTCTCCGACCCTGTAGACCTCCTCGCCCACAATCAGATCGCCCGCCATCATAAAAATCTCTTCAAACGCCGCATGGCGATGAAACGGATAGTGGACGCCCGGTTCGGCCCGCAGAACCCCGACGATTTCCCGTTTAACCTCGTCGCGATGCAGGATGGCAACCATCACGCCAGGGGTCGGGTGGGGCTGCCAGTCCAGATCCTCGGTGCGAATCGCTGCGTAGGCGGACTGGCTAGGGGCGGGTGCAGACCGACTGGGGGCAGGCGGTTCCAGTCCCAGGCGTTCAAACAGCCGCGCCTTTAGACCGGGGTCTAGGCTGGCCTCAGGCGGCGGGGCCGGAACAGCGTAGGGAATCGCTGTCACCGCCAGCTGGTAGGCCGTTAGCTCCTCTGCTAGCTCAGGACAGGCGGCCACCTGCTGCTCGACCCACTCGCGTTCAACCGAGTCAAGCGCATCAAGCGCGTAGAGCGGCGCTAGTTCACAAAAACAGTAGTTGTCGGTAGCCATTCCTCTCAACTTTTCCTTCTTCCTCTCGGGCCAGCGCCCGTGGTGAACGCAACAGTTTTCGACTTTCAACTTTCAACCGGTTGGGCTATAGTCTGGGCTACAGGTTCTCCCGGCTCCCCAGCACCGAACGCAGCTTATTCAATCCTAACCGAGTCCGAGTTTTAACGGTGCCCAGAGTCATGCCCGTCTGGGAGGCAATCTGGCTTTGGCTGAGCCCCTGGTAGTAGGCCAGCTCCAGCACCCGTCGCTGTTCGTCCGGAATCAGCTTCAGAGCCGCCATCACTCGGCCCCGCCGCTCCCTCAGCAATACCGTTTCAAACAGATCCAGGTCATCTGCTTTGGGTTGAATCTCCAGGGCATCCATCGACGTAATCCCGGTTTGGGTGCGCTGAAGCTTGCGCAGCCGATCCAGCGTGCGGCTGCGGGCCAACATAAACAGCCAGGTGTCTGGCCTGCTCTTGGCCGGGTCATAGCGCTCGGCAATCCGCCAAATCTGGGCGAAGGTATCTAGAACCACTTCTTCGCTTTCTTCCGCTGAACGCAGGCTCTTGAATGCTAAACCGTAAACAATGCGGGCATAGCGGTCATACAGGGCAGCCAGAGCAGACTGGTCTTTACGAGCAATCTGAGCCAGCAGCCAATCGTCAGATGCACGGGAATCATCCATCTAATTTTGAATTGTCCAGGAAAGCCTCTGGAGGCAGTATACTCAATTCCCTCTGCCCTGAAGCAACATCTTGACTCAGCGAATTTCAGGGCGGCTCGGGGCCAGGTCTGGGGCCTTCTGAAACGCCCAAAGTTTTGGCGAGCATAGTAGTTGCATCTCCCTTATGCACATCGCCATCCCTTTGACAGGATGCCATTTAACATGCCGCAATCGACCGACCGAAACCCACAAAAGCCCATCCGCCGCCTTTTTCTGATCATGAGCGCAGGGCTGCTAGCCGGAAGCGCAGTTTCAGCCATCCTGACCAGTCGGTTTATCCAAACTGCATCCCGAATCGAAGGCGAAGTCGTGCGGCTCAAGGCTGGTGGAGCCCATCCGGTCGTGCGCTTCAGCCCAGGCGACGGCAAACCAGTAGAGTTCTCGACGAGCGGTTTGATTAACTACAGCGTTGGCGATCGCGTTACTGTTTTATACCTGCCGGATGCCCAGCGTCCTTCTGGTTTTCGGACCAATATTGACACGGCGGGTGCTCTGTGGTTCCCGACGCTGCTGCTGGCAGGGCTGGGCGGAGGGCTGGCGCTGGCTGGTTTCCGGTTTGGCAGATCCCAATAATTCAAACAAGGGGCCAAGCGCCGTATTGGCTCAAAGATCTCAAAGGCCATAGAGAGTGTGGGCCAGAAACCGCTCGCTGTAGTAAAGCGCAATCTGGTTGCCCAAACCGCGAAACAGGGCGTCGAAGGCGTGTTCGGCCCAGGGGAGCGAAACCAGCACTGTGCGGTTCTGGACGGTCCGGAGGCGGTCAAACAGCCGCTGGCCGAAGATCGGTTTGACCAGATGGTCGCGACCGCCGTAGATCAGCAGCGTAGGCGGCAGGTTGGCCCTGACGTAATTGATCGGAGAGGCATCTCGATATACCTGGGGATATTGGGCAGGAGAACCGCCAATTAACGCTTCGAGAACGGCCCTGGTATTGATCGGGTCGGGGCGAGGCGGATCGGCATAGCCCGCCGTCAAATCCGTGGGGCCATAGAAACTCACGACGGCGCGAATCGGCAGAGCCGTCTGGTAGGCCGCCAGCAGGGCCAAATGTCCGCCCGCCGACCAGCCCACCAGACCGATGCGGCTGCGGTCAATCTGGTACTGGTCCGCCCGGTCTGCCACCCACTGCAAGGCAATCTGGACATCCTCAAGCTGGGCCGGAAAGCGGTGTTGGGGCGCATGGCGGTAGTCAATCGCGACGACGGTATAGCCCTGGGCGGCCATATAGGCATTGAAGCGGGACTGCTGACTCGGATCACCCCGCTGCCAGGCTCCGCCGTAGATTGCCACTAGAGCCGGATGGGGCTGATCGGACGCCGCCCGGTAAATCGCCAGATCCAGCGGGCTGCCGTCTGCGGCCTGGAAGCGCTGGCGCTCGGGCTGAAGCGGTGGAATCGAGAGCCCCGTGACCAGATCGAGCAGGCTGAAGGGCTGAGAACGCCTGGGTTCCAGCGCCAGGCTGGTCAGCGCATCGGCCCCAAAGGTCCGCTGCATCTGGGCGTCGGCTTGGCTGAGCGCGGCAGGCATTTGCAGCAGGGGCAAACTGCTCAGTAGGAGAGCGCAGATCGTTCCAACCAGCGCCGGGTAAAACAAACGGTGATGACGGCCAAACCGCAGCAGCAGCCCCAGCCCCACCCCGTTCGCCAGCAGCAGCAGCGGACTAATTTCTGGCGCACCGATGCCCAGGGGCAGCAGGGCAAACACGGGAGCCGGAATCACAATCCAACTGCTCAGGAACAGGCCGAGGCCAATCCACAGCAGACTCACCCAGGCCAAAATTTTTAGAGATCGCGGCATCATCCTCAAAGCCCTGCCTGGAGTAGGGCGATCAGGGGCTCTGGATTCCAGTAGCCGCGCAGCCGCTGGATCTGTCCTCCAGGGTTGAACTCAAACAGGTCAATGCCCGCAAACGCCACCTCGCGACCATTGTGGCCCACACCGCGACCGCTCCACTTCACCGCTGCTGCTTCACCCGTGATCGCCACAAAATCAGCGGTCAGCTCAACATGGTCAAACAGACTCACGAGAGCCTGCAACCCCTGGCTTAGCTCGCCGTGGCCAGTCAACACCGGACCAGTCACCGGGTCTTGACTAGTAGCATCTGGGGCAAAGCAGGCCACCATGCCTTCAACCGGGCTGGCGCTGCCGGTGGCCGCAAAATATCGCTGAATCGTCGCCTCAATCCTACCTGCCTCCAGTTGGACCATTTGCACGTCTCCCTAGAATCTTATTTGTGTTCATTGTGCTAGAGATCGCGAGACTTGCTACTACAGATATCAAACCTGCAATCTATCGTCGTTCTCGCCCCGCCCTCTCAAGCCTTTCACCAGCAAATACGTCCAGATGGACCAAGCGGATCTTTAGACTATAGCGATCCTTGAATCAGTGAAAAAATCGAGGGGATGAGGTTTTTACTCCCCATCCCCTCATCCCCTCATCTCCTCATCCCCTATCTCCCTCCCCGACACCTAGCTCAGCGTAATCACCCCACCGCTAGCTGTACCAAAGCTGAGAGCGCTGGCGTCTACGCCCTGCACTAGGCCAACCAGCTCATAGCGATTGGTAAAGGTAGGAGGGAAGCCACCAGAGATGGTGGTACTTCTGCGGTAGATCGCCGCGCCGCTGACGCCCTCAATCGTGCGGTTTTCAATGGTGTATCCGGATAGGAATCCAGCAATGTCCTTGAGCTGAATCACGTCCACACCGTCCTGGAAGTCGGTGATCCGAGCATAGTCGCCGTTGCCGCTGAAGCCGGGGTTGCTGACGCCGTCGTCATAGTAGACCTCTGTGCTCGAACCCAGGACAAAGGTATCGATGCCTGCGCCGCCCGTCAGGACATCTTTTTCGCCCACACCGGCACTGCCGTCTAGTGAGTTGACACCCAGAAGCTGGTCATCACCTTCGCCACCTGCTACCGTGTCGTTACCGCGACCACCCCGCACATAGTCGTTGCCTGCTTCCCCGTCCAGGGTGTCGTTGCCGTCGTTGCCGCGAATTTCGTCGTCACCACCTCGGCCAAACATCGTGTCGTTGCCGTCTCGGCCATACATCACGGCGTTATTGGCATCGTTACCGATAATGGTGTTATCGAGTTCGTTGCCGTCTGCCGTAATCGCGTCTATGCCGGTGAGGGTGAGATTTTCCAGGTTGGCACCCAGAACGTAGGTGATTGAGGACTGGACGGTGTCGATCCCGCCAAACGGGCTAGCTTCCGTTACCACATCGCCCGCATCGTTGACCACATAGATGTCGTTCCCCGAACCGCCCACCATCGTATCAGCTCCCAGTCCACCGTCCAGGGTGTCGTCGCCGCCCAAACCGGTCAGGGTATTGTTAGCGCTGTTGCCCAGGATTGTATTATCCAGCGCGTTGCCGGTACCGTCGATGGCGTCTGTACCCGTCAGAGTGAGGTTTTCCAGATTGTCGCCCAGCGTGTAGGTAAAGCCGACCTGCACCGTATCGATCCCCGCCGAGGCCGCTTCGGTGACGCTGTCGCCCGCGCTATCCAGCAGATAGAGATCGTTGCCCGTACCACCGGCCAGCGCGTCGTCACCCGTGCCGCCATCCAGAGTGTCGTTGCCCGCCCCGGCACTGATCGTGTCGTTGCCTGCCCCGCCGCTCAGAACGTTGTCCGAATCGTTGCCAGTGAGGCTGTTGTTCAGGCCGTTGCCGGTACCGTTAATTACACCCGAACCCGTTAGAATTAGATTCTCAACGTTGTCTGAGAGTGTGTAGCTGACAGAAGCCTGTACTGTATCTGTACCTGCGTTCAGGGCTTCCACGACCACATCTGCGGTGCTGTCTACGATGTAGGTGTCATTGCCGCCCAGTCCAGTCATCGTGTCGTTTCCAGCTCCGCCGTTCAGGACGTTATCGGCATCGTTGCCGGTGATCTGGTTGTTGAGCGCGTTGCCCGTGCCGTTGATGCTGCCCAGCCCGGTCAGGATCAAATTTTCCACTTGGGCCGCTAGGGCATAGCTGAGCGAGGCTTTCACCGTGTCATTGCCGCCGCCTGCTGCTTCGATCACTGAGTCTGAGGCGCTGTCTACGATGTAGGTGTCATCGCCTTCACCGCCAGTCATCTGATCGTTGCCCGTACCGCCGTCTAACAAATCGTTACCCGTGCCGCCGTCCAGCACATCGTCGTCGGCTCCACCGAACAGCTGATCATCGCCGATACCGCCGTTCAGTTCGTCTTCGCCCGAGCCGCCGTTGAGGGTGTCGTTGCCCGAGCCACCGATTAGCTCATCGTCGCCTGCGCCGCCTAACAGCACATCATTACCACCCCCGCCCTTCAACACATCGTCGCCCGCACCGCCCAGCAGCCGGTCGTTGCCGCCCCGGCCCCGGATTTCGTCGTCGCCTGCCAAGCCTTTGATGATGTCGTCAGCCGCTGTACCGAGCAGCAAATCGTCCAGTGCCGTGCCTTTTTTAACCGTCGCCATAGCTCTATCTCCTGAATCCTTTGAAGGTTGAATCTGGGTTTTGAGGCTTGAGCGCTTGCTTTCTGCCCCCCAAGCATTCAATAGGGATAGATTCGGAGTTTTATGCAGACCCAATTGGCCCACAACCAATTGGCCCACAAATTGCCGTACACTAGGTCACGTTCCTTCACGCAAACAGGCAAGACCTATGACGCGCGCCATCATGGAAACCGACAAGGGCACGATTCACCTGGAGCTGTTTGACCAGGACGCGCCCAACACCGTGAAAAACTTTGTGGATTTGGCCAGCAAGGGATTTTATGACGGGCTGAACTTTCACCGCGTAATCCCGAACTTTATGATTCAGGGAGGCTGTCCCAACGGCACCGGCACGGGTGGCCCCGGCTACAAAATCAAGTGCGAGATTAACCCCAACAAGCATCTGGCCGGAACCCTGTCTATGGCTCATGCGGGTCGCGATACGGGCGGTAGCCAGTTCTTTATTTGCCACTCGCCCCAGTCCCACCTAGATGGGGTGCATACCGTGTTTGGCCAGACGGCTGATATGGAGGTGGTGAACGCGATTCGCCAGGGCGACAAAATTCGCTCGGTCAAAATCGAAGCCTAGCGGATTTGGGTGGGCCAGGGCCAGGGGAACTCCAGTTAACCGACTGAACGCAAGAGGATAGGACTATGGCAGAGTGGCAGGAAATTACCGGCGGCGTCACGGCTCCCAAAGGCTACCGGGCCAGCGGCATCGCGGCGGGGCTAAAACCTTCGGGTGCGCCCGATCTGGCCCTGATTGTCTCGGAGGTCGAGGCGATTGCGGCGGGGGTGTTTACCACCAGTCAGGTCAAGGCCGCCTGTGTAGACTACTGCCGCCAATGCCTCCAGGCCAAGCCCAGTGCCCGCGCCATTCTCTGTAACGCCGGGCAGGCCAATGCTGCCACGGGCGAGGCGGGCTGGGCCGATGCGGTCGAGAGCGCCGAACGGCTGGCCCAGGAGTTGGGCATTCCTGCTGATCTGGTGCTGATTGCCTCGACGGGCGTGATCGGCCAGCGGATCAAAATGGAGCAGCTCAAGGCCGGGATTCCGCGTCTGGTGGCCGAAGCCAGCGCCGACGGTTCGGATCGGGCGGCCAAGGCGATCATCACCACTGACCTGGTAACCAAATCCTTTGCCCTGGAGACCCTGCTCGATGGGCGACCCGTGCGGGTGGGGGGCATCTGCAAAGGCTCTGGCATGATCCACCCCAACATGGCGACGATGCTGGCTTTCGTCACCTGCGACGCCGCCGTCTCGCCCCACCTCTGGCAGCAAATGGTCAGCCGCGCCGCCGACAAGAGCTTCAACCAGATCACGGTGGACGGCGACACCAGCACCAACGATTCCCTGATTGCCCTGGCCAACGGCGGCTCCCGCACCCCGGCGATCATCGAACCCGGCCCCGAAGCCGAGCGGCTGGAGGCGATGCTGACCGAGGTTTGTATGGGCATGGCTAAGGCGATTGCCCGCGACGGCGAGGGGGCCACCTGCCTGCTAGAAATTCGGGTCTCGGGTGCCCCAGACGACGCGGTGGCTCGCCAGATTGCCCGCACCATTGCCGGTTCGGCTCTGTTCAAGGCTGCCGTGTTTGGCCGCGACCCCAACTGGGGCCGGATTGCTGCCGCTGCCGGGCGGGCAGGCGTCCCGTTTGACCAGGGCGATCTGCGGGTGCAGTTAGGCGAGTTTGTCCTGATGGAAAATGGTCAACCCCTACCCTTCAACCGGCCTGCCGCCAGTGCCTACATGAAGCAGGCCGCTGCCGGGGAATACCTCAAGTCCGATACGGTGCTGGTTGCAGTTAGCGTGGGCTCGGGGCCAGGCACCGGTATGGCCTGGGGCTGTGACTTGAGCTACGACTACGTCAAAATCAATGCTGAGTACACCACCTGACCCGTGACTTCCCCGTCCGCTGGCCCCCTGCTCCCCGATCTGGCCCCCTGGCGCACCCCTCTGGCCCGTGCCCTACACCGCAACCGGGCTCTGGCCTATGCCCGCTATTTCCAGTTGGCCACAGTGCAGCACGACGGCAAACCGGCCAACCGTACCGTCGTGTTTCGCGGTTTCCTGGAGCCAGGGAATCGGCTGAAGCTAATCGCCGATCGCCGCAGCCAGAAAATCGACCAGTTGGCCCACCAGCCCTGGGCCGAGGTCTGCTGGTATTTTCCCAAAACCCGCGAGCAGTTTCGCCTGTCGGGGACAATGGCGGTGGTT